>JANXZP010000003.1 GCA_025355485.1 Pseudomonadota bacterium | reverse complement strand
CGCCTCGTCGATGAACAAATGCCGCGGCACCTGTCGCATCGCGGTCAGCACGCGTTCGTCGCGAATGCCATCGGCGCGCAGGCGCTCGATCAGGCGATCGCGCGCGCGCTGCGAAGTCATGCCGACGCCTTGCGTTTCCGGGCGTTGGCGGAACAGCGGCGTCATGCGCGCTGCCGCAACGCTTCGCCAAGCGCACCGACCCAGCTGGCGACTTTCTCGAGCGCCTTGTAACGGGTCAGGTCCACCTGGATCGGCGTGATCGCGACATGACCAGTACGCACCGCATGGAAATCGGTGCCGGGACCAGCATCCTGTTCGGCGCCAGGCGGCCCGATCCACCAGATCGGGCGGCCGCGCGGATCGGTCTGCTGGATGCACGGCTCCGCACGATGACGCTGGCCAAGGCGGGTGACCTCGAAGCCGGCCAGATCCTTCCACGCGCAATCCGGCACGTTGACGTTGAGGATGGTGTCGGCGGGTAGCGGATCGATCAGCAGCCGCGAAGTGATCTCCACCGCGGCGCGCGCGGCGGTGTCGTAATGCTGCGCGGCGTGGTCGCGGCTCACGCACGACACCGCGATCGCGGGCAGTCCGAGGAAGCGCCCTTCCATCGCGGCGGCGACGGTACCCGAATAGATCACGTCGTCGCCAAGATTGGCCGACGTGTTGATGCCCGAGACGACAATGTCCGGTTCGTGATCGAGCAATCCGGCGAGCGCAACGTGCACGCAATCGGTCGGCGTGCCGAACACGCGCCAGGTCATGGCATCGATGCGTGCGACCCGGATCGGCTGGTCGAGCGTGAGCGAATTGCTGGCACCGGAACGGTCGCGATCCGGAGCGACGACCCAGACTTCATGGCCGGCCGCACGCAGTCCTTCGGCCAGGATGCGGATGCCCGGCGCGTCCACGCCGTCGTCGTTGCTCACCAGTACGCGCATGCAGCCCCTGAAGATCGATCCGGTCGGCCGCGACGCGGCGATTCCGGGACGTCATTGTGCCACGGTGAGCCGCTCGATCAGTCGTCCGCGATTGCCGATCGCTCGACGACGAACACCCGACCGGCTAGCCTGCTCCGATGCGAATACGCAACGACAAGCGATCCGGCGATACGAGTTCCGACACCGAAGCCACGGACGATGCGGCCGAATTCCGCGCCGCGATCGGGCCGGTACGACGCCTGCCGGACGTCACCGACGTTCCGCGCGCGCCCAGGCCGCGTGCGAGGGTTGCAATGCGCGAAGCCGACGAACGCGCCGCATTGGCCGAGTCGCAGCGCGACGATCCCGTGCGCGATGCCGACACCATCGGCGATGCCATCGCGTATCGTCGCGACGAGGTTTCGCCGCAAACGCTGCGCCGGCTCAAGCGCGCCGAATTCGCGATCGAGGACGAGATCGACCTACATGCCACCAGCGAACGCGCTGCCGAAGACCTGCTCCGTCGTTTCCTCGCCGAGGCACGCGATGCCGCGCACCATTGCGTACGCATCGTCCACGGCAAAGGCCTGCATTCGCCACAGGGGCCGGTGCTGAAGGGATTGGTCGAACGCGTGCTGAACCAGCGCGCCGACGTGCTGGCCTATGCATCGCCACCACCCGCGCACGGCGGAACCGGCGCGGTGCTGGTGCTGCTGGCCAAGCGCAGACCGGGCGAACAGCGCCAGGCCAAGCGCAAGCAGTGACGCTAGTTGTGATCCTGGGGCCGGGTGTTCTCGTGGGGCGGGTTCACCCAGATGACGACAGCGAAATGCCTGTTCGCCTCCTGATTGACCTGCGTCACGTAGGCGAGATCCACCGGGTTGGCCGGGTCATCGGATAGATTCGACGCCAAGTCGCGGCTGCTGCCTCCGCCGCCATGCATGCTGGCGCAGCCACCGAGCAATACCAAGCCACCGCACACCAGTGCCACTGCCGCAATCGTCTTGACGTTCATGACCGTCTCCTCCTGGAGTCGCGTCGCGCGCCGGCCGGCGTTGGACGCCGTGATCCAATCTACGCCGTCCGTGGCATTGCGCAAGATGCCATAAGTCGTACCTGGTCAAGGCTCGCCCGTCTCTGCGACGGCGTTCATACCAGCCACGTCCTCGACCTCGCCCAGCGAGCGCAACAGGCTGGTCGCGTAACTGCCCGGCGGCAGTTCGAACGCAAGTCGCAACACGCGCGGTTCCGGCCATTCCCAGCGCAGTCCGGCGGCGATCGTCCGCAGGGCGCGGCGTTCCTGCTTGAGGCCGGCCTCTTCCAGACCAGCGCGGATAGTTTCGTACGGCGCCAGCGCGGACTCTTCCAGAGTGCGGCAGGCGTCAGCGGTGCGTAATTCTCCGCGCCCCCAGAGCGGGCCGGTTGGATGGATGTCGTGCGCGGCGACGCGCGGGGCGAGGTACTTCGTATCGCATTCCGGACCGAATACGCTGTGGCTGCCGTCGAGCATCCACACGTCGCCCGGAATGCCGCCCCACCAGGTGGCGTTAGCAACACGCGCGGCGAGAACGACGTTGAACAATTCCGAACGCGCGGCGGAGAGCAGCAGGCTGCGCTTGTCGCGACGCACGCGCTGGCCTTCAAACATGCGAAGCGCGGCATGGAGATTTCCGCCGCCGTGACCGAAGCGTTGTTCGCCGAAATAATTTGGAAACCCATGCGTGGCGAGTTCGCCCAGTCGGTGCTCGATGGCTTTCGCATCGCCGACGACGTCGCGCAGGCTCAGCACGAACCGGTTGCCGCGCAGCGCGCCGCGTTGCAGTTTGCGCGTGTGCCGAGCCACCGCGAGTACGCGCAGCCCGTCCGATTCCAGGGTCGCAATGTCCGGCGCCTCGCGGCCTGGAAGCTGCACGCTGAAACGCTGCCGAGTCACCGCGTGCCGATCCTTCATGCCAGCGTAGCCGATCGCGCTTTCTGGCACGCCGGCCCAGGCGGCGATGCGCTGCGCGGCGAACGCGGTGTTCATGCCGCGCTTCTCGATCGCCAGCAGCAGGTGCTCGCCAGTGCCGTCTGGCGCGAATGCGTCGATCTCCTCGACGAAGAAATCCTCGGGTGTCGTGCGTATGCGCGCACTCAGCACCGCCGGCCCGAATGGAAGCGGTAACGGGTTGCTCACTCGACCGTCTGCAACAACACCACCGCCATCGCCGCGATGCCTTCCTCGCGTCCGCAGAAGCCGAGCTTCTCGGTCGTGGTCGCCTTGACCGACACGGCGTCAGCCTCGATCACCATGTCTTCCGCGAGCAGCGCGCGCATCGCATTCGCATGCGGGCCCACCTTGGGCCGCTCGCCAATGATGGTGATGTCCGCGTTGCCGACGATCCAGCCGCGCGCACGCGCGAGCGCCGTGCAATGGCGCAGCAAGGCGCGGCTGTCGGCATCGCGCCAGCGCGGATCGCCGGGCGGGAAGTGTCCGCCGATATCGCCGAGCGCAAGCGCACCGAGGATCGCGTCGCACAGCGCATGGATCGCCACGTCGCCGTCCGAATGCGCGATCACGCCGCGCGTGTGCGGCAAGCGCACGCCGCCGAGCATCAGGTGATCGCCGTCGCCGAACGCATGCACGTCGAAACCCTGGCCGATGCGGATACTCATGCCAATTCCTCGCTACGTTGCGCCGCAAGGATGCGTTCGGCGAGCGCGAGATCGCTAGCGACCGTCACCTTGATGTTGTCCGCGCCGCCCTCGACGAGCAACGGTTGCAGACCAAGCCGTTCCATCGCCATCGCCTCGTCGGTGATCGTGATGTTGCCAGCACGCGCCTGTTCCAACGCGCGAGTCAACGCGCTTCGACGGAACGCCTGCGGCGTCTGCGCGCGCCAGAGTTGTTCACGCGGCTCGGTACTCAAAACGCGCGACTGCGCATCGGCGCGCTTGAGTGTGTCGCGCAGTGGCAACGCGAGCAATGCGCCAACAGGATCGTTCTGCGCTGCGTCGATGAGCCGATCCAGATCAGCGTGGCGGATGCACGGACGCGCGGCGTCGTGCACCAGCACCAGTGCATCGTCGGCAACCGCATCTGGCAACACGCGCAACGCGGCGAGCACCGAGTCTGCGCGATCCGCACCGCCCACGCAGGTCAGCAGCGGCTTGTCGAATCGCAATGCGAGCGTTGGCCAATGCGTGTCGCCGGGCGCGAGCGCGACCATCGCGCCTTCGATCGCCGGGTGCGCGAGCAATCGTGTCAGCGCGTGCGCGATCAACGGTCGTCCTGCGAGTTGGTGGTATTGCTTCGGCAATCCGGCCCCGAAACGCGCGCCGGTTCCGGCCGCCGGTACCACGACCCAGCTCATTTCTTCGGTGCCTGCGCTGCAGGAGGTTTCGCGGCATCCTCTGGCACATCTTCCGGCTGCACATTCGCGTTCGGATCGACCGGCTCGACCACGCGATAGAAAGTTTCGCCAGGCTTGACCATGCCCAGTTCGGAACGCGCGCGTTCTTCCACTGCGGTTTCGCCGCTCTTCAAGTCTTCCACTTCAGCGGACAACGCATCGTTGCGCGCCTTGAGTCGCGCGTTCTCCGCGCGCTGCTGCTCGACCTGCGCCCTGAGTTCCTGCGTAGCCCGCCAACTTCCCTCGCCGTTCCACAGCCTGATCTGCAGCAGGATCAGCAGGACCAGCAGCACGAGCGCGAGCAGTCGGAACATGTCGCTCTATTCCCCCTCAGCGCCGCAGGCGTGCGTAAGCGTCGCGACCGATGTAACGTGCGTCGGCGCCGAGCGCTTCCTCGATGCGTAGCAGCTGGTTGTACTTCGCGACGCGATCGGAACGGCACAGCGAGCCGGTCTTGATCTGGTTCGCGGTGGTCGCGACCGAGATGTCGGCGATGGTGGTGTCTTCTGTCTCGCCGGAGCGATGCGAGATCACCGCTGCGTACTTCGCGGCATCGGCCATCGCGATGGTCTCCAGCGTCTCGCTGAGCGTGCCGATCTGGTTGACCTTGATCAGGATCGCATTGGCGATGCCGTCCTTGATGCCTTCGCGGAAGATCGCCGGATTGGTCACGAAGTTGTCGTCGCCGACCAGTTGCACGCTGTCGGCCAGGCGCTGGGTCAGCAGCTTCCAGCCGTCGCGATCCTGTTCGGCCATGCCGTCCTCGATCGTGATGATCGGATATTGCCGGCTCCAGTTCGCGAGGAAGTCCACGAACTGTTCCGACGTGAGGCGCTTGCCTTCGCCAAGCAGGTTGTACTTGCCGTTCTCGAAGAATTCGCTCGCGGCCGCGTCGAGGCCGAGCATCACATCGTCGCCGGCCGTGTAGCCGACCTTGCCGATCGCTTCGAGGATGGTTTCCAGCGCTTCCTCGTTGGAACGCAGGTCTGGCGCGAAGCCGCCCTCGTCGCCGACCGCGGTCGACAATCCGCGCGCCTTCAGCACCGACTTCAGCGCATGGAAGATTTCGGTACCCGCACGCAGCGCCTCGGCGAACGAGGTGAAACCGACCGGTAGGATCATGAATTCCTGCAGGTCCACGTTGTTGTCCGCGTGCGCGCCGCCGTTGATGATGTTCATCATCGGCACGGGCAACGCAGGTTTCCGATTGCCGGCCAGATGCTTCCACAGCGGCACACCGAGCGAAGCCGCGACCGCGTGTGCATTCGCGAGCGAGACGCCGAGCAGCGCGTTCGCACCGAGCCGCGATTTGTTCGGCGTGCCATCGAGCGCGATCATCTTCGCGTCCAGGCCTTTCTGGTCTTCCGCGTCGAAACCGCGCAGCGCATCGGCGATCGCGCCGTTGACGTTCGCGACCGCGCGCGTGACGCCCTTGCCGCAGTAGCGCGTCTTGTCGCCGTCGCGCAACTCGACTGCTTCGCGCGAACCGGTGGATGCGCCCGATGGCACTGCTGCGCGGCCGAACGAACCGTCGCCCAGGGTGACTTCGGCTTCGAGGGTGGGGTTGCCGCGACTGTCGAGGATTTCGCGGGCGTGGATGGTGGTGATATTCATTGCTGGCTAGTTCTCTTATCTATTTCTTCGATCCAATGTGCGAGAGCTGGAGATACCACGCATTTCGATTGTGTCGCAGTTGACTCAATGCGCTCCAACAAGACCAGAACCATCAACCTCTTGACCTTAACGCCGTAACGCTCATTATTTATCCCACCAACGCTGTACGTAACCACCCCTTCGATCAGTGCCTGCATGCGCTTGCTATCCGTCTCATTCTTTTCGTTTGCTAGCACGACATAGGGATTGGAGGACCCAAGAAAGTCGATGGATAAACGCTTCAATTCCGGCAGTTTTCTCTCGCGTACTAAGACATCTACAAGAGCCGGCCCACGCCCCCCGATGCTGGCAACATGCTTGTCTTCACATTCCATAAAAGGCTTGGAAAAAGTCCAGAGATTGGTCAGCACCTCATAGTCATCCTCTTCCTGCACCCAGTAACCCAACTCTCGCGGACGTTCGCAGTGGATTGAAGGCGCGCGAGC
>JANXZP010000039.1 GCA_025355485.1 Pseudomonadota bacterium | reverse complement strand
GCGGTGGTGAACAGCGACAGGTCCCATGCGAGCCGGCGCAGGTCGAGCAGCGCCGCGCCGAGCGCGTCGAGCGCAGCGATCTCGAACTTGCCGCGCGAGAGCTGCGCGTACACCGGCGACACCTGCATGCGCGCGAATCCCAGCGCCTGGGTGGTGTGGTCGCGGTCCAGCGGCAGGTTAACGCCATAACCGGCGACGGTGCCGAGCGGATTCGCGTCGATCCAGTCGTGCGCCTGCCGCGCGCGCATCGCGTCGTCGATGAATCCTTCGGCGAAACCGGCGAACCACATCGCGGTGGACGACACGACCGCGCGTTGCAGGTGCGTGTAACCCGGCAGCGGCAATGCTTCGTTCGCGGCGCGGTCAAGGCAGGCGCGCGCGGAATCAGTGCAGAGCGCTTTGAGTTCGCGCAGCCGTGCCTTCAGCCACAGTCGCGTCGCGACCAGGATCTGGTCGTTGCGGCTGCGGCCGGCATGCACCTTGCGGCCGACATCGCCGAGCCGTTCGGTCAGGCGCGCCTCGATCGCTGAGTGGCCGTCCTCGTAGCGTTCGTCAAGCACGAAGCTGCCGTTCGCGAAATCCCCGGCGAGCGCGTGCAATTCGCGCACCAACGCCGACGCTTCATCATCCGATAACACACCGATCCGTTGCAGCCCTTCGACGTGCGCAATACTGGCCTGGATATCGCAGGTGAGGAATTCACGATCGAGCAGCACGTCGTCGCCAGCGAGAAAACGCATGATGCGCGGATTCACGGTCATTCCGTCTTTCTGCCACAGCAGGTCGCTCATGGCGTCGCTCCTTGCAGCGGGATGCCGGTGAATTCGTCGATTCCGAACGCGCGATTGAGGTTCTGCAGCGCCTGCGTCGCCGCGCCCTTCAGTAGGTTGTCGAGCGTGGCGACGACGACAAGCCTGCGTCCATCGGACGATAGCGTGAATCCGCCGACCTCGGCGTGGTGCTTGCCCGCGACGTTGCTGACCCACGGCGCGACGTCGAGCACGCGCACCAAGGGTTCGCCCGCATAGCGGTCGCGATAGCGCTGCACGACCGCTGCGAGCGAGAGCGGCCGCGACAGATGCAGGTTGGCGGTGATCGTGAGTCCGCGAAAATGCGGCGCGACGTGCGGCATGAACTCGACGACGAGGCCAAGCCGATGTGCGACTTCGCGTTCGTGCACGTGGCCGGTCAACGCGTACGGGATCAGGTTGTCGCGCAGCTTGGCAGGATCCTTCCTGTCCGACGGCGTGGTGCCCGCGCCGCTGTAGCCCGATACGCCGAAGCACTGCACGGATCCGTCGAGCAGCTCACACACCGGCGCAATCGCGAGTTGCATCGCGGTCGCGTAGCAGCCGGGGTTCGCGATCCGTTTGTGTCCGGCGGCATGGCTGCGCGTGAACTCGGGCAACCCGTAATACCAGTCATCATCGAAACGGTAGTCCGAGGACAGGTCGACAATCACCGGATCGCCGCCGATGTCGTCGAATGCGGCGACGTACTCCTTCGCCATGCCGTTGGGCAGCGCCAGCACCACCGCATCGGCGGACTCTCGTACGACTTCGGCGGATGCGAGCGACGCGTAGCGCAGTTCTCCTTGGTAGCCGACTTCGTGATCCGCCAGCCGCTGGCCCGCGCGTTCGCGCGATGACACGTATGCCAGTTCAAACCGCGGATGCGCGGCTAGCAGGCGGGTCAATTCGCTGCCAACATGGCCACGAGCGCCGACGATTCCAATTTTCGTTTTCACGTCCGCTGTGCTCCGCGTTCTAGCAGGAATTGCAGGTGCCGCCGCACCGCCGGCCATTCGGCGGCTATGATCGAAAACACCACGGTGTCGCGCAGGCTGCCGTCCGGCATCAACATGTGGCTGCGCAGCACGCCGTCCTGTTTCGCGCCCAGCCGCGCAATCGCCGTGCGCGAACGCTGGTTGGACCAGTTGGTGCGGAACTCGACCGCGATGCAATCCAGCGTCTCGAACGCATGCCGCAGCAGCAGCAATTTCGCTTCGGTGTTCAAGCCGGTGCGCTGCACGCGCTGCGCGTACCAGGTGTAGCCGATCTCCACGCGCCGGTGAGCCGCATCGACATGGCAATAGCGCGTGCTGCCGACGATATCGCCGCTCGCGTCGCGCACCACGAATGGCAGCGACGCTCCCGCTTCGCGTTCGGCCAGCGCAGTGGCGATGTAGGCATCAACGGCATCCGGCGCTGGCACCGAGGTGTACCAGAGTTTCCATAGTTCGCCGTCCGCCGCGGCCGCGCGCAGCGCATCGGCGTGCTGCGCCTGCAACGGTTCCAGCGCAACGCGCTCGCCACGCAGATTCGCCAGCTGCAACCACGGCGTGGGCTTCGAGTCCATGTTCAATCCTTCAAAGTCGCTGGTCGCGCCCGGCAATGATCCACCGCATCGCGGATCGCGTCGAACGACGTCAGACCATACCAGTACACGTTCCAGCGCTCGCCCTTGATGCAGCCGTCGGCCTCGCCGGCATAGAAATCGTTGACCGGGTTGTCGGGGCGCGAACGCCAGAACAACTTTGGGGTCGCCGCACGCATCACCTGCCACGCCGCACGACCGAGGCCCTCGCCCTGCGCGTCGTCGGCGACCGCGAACTTGTCCAGGTGCGGCACCGGTTCGCCATCGGAAAATATTTCCTCGGTCAGCACCAGCGCAGCGCGATAGTGCTCGCTGGCATAGACGCGGTACGGCCTGGTTTTGGTGAAATAGTCCGGGGCAAGCCGGCGTCCGAAACCTGATTCGATCAGCGACTTCAG
>JANXZP010000032.1 GCA_025355485.1 Pseudomonadota bacterium | reverse complement strand
GGAAACCGACCTGCCGCTGGGCAGCTTCTCGATCCTGCCCTGTCACCGCGACGGCGCGGACCTGTTCACTACCGACGAACGCTTCAAGCTGCTGTCGTTCACCGGCTCGGCTGCAGTCGGCTGGGATCTCAAGGCGCGCGCAGGCAAGAAGAAGGTCGTGCTCGAGCTCGGCGGCAACGCGGCGTGCATCGTCGATGCCGACCAGCGCCGCGATCTGGACCATGTCATCGAACGCCTGGTGTTCGGCGCGTTCTATCAATCCGGGCAAAGCTGCATCAGCGTGCAGCGCGTGTACGTGCATGCGTCGCTGTACGCGGAATTGCGCAAGCGCCTGGTGAAAGCGACCCAGGCGCTGAAGGCGGGCAACCCGCGCAAGGAGACGACCTTCATCGGCCCGATGATTGACGTCGCCGCGGCGAAGAAACTCGAAGGCTGGATAGCCGAGGCCGTCGCTGGCGGCGCGAAAGTGCTGTGTGGCGGCTCGCGGCGCGGCGCGATGCTACAGGCCACGGTGATGGAAGATGTTCCGAAAGGCGCGACGATCGAAGCTGAGGAAGCGTTCGGCCCGGTCGTGCTGCTCAAGCCATTCGACACCTTCGAGCAAGCCTTGCGTGCGGTGAACGCGAGTCGCTACGGCCTGCAGGCCGGCGTGTTCACCCATGACATCCGGCACGCGATGCGCGCTTGGGATGCGCTTATGGTCGGTGGCGTGATCGTCAACGACGTGCCCAGCTGGCGCGTGGATCACATGCCTTATGGTGGCGTGAAGGATTCCGGCCTCGGCCGCGAAGGCGTGCGTTACGCGATCGAGGACATGACCGAGCGGCGGCTGATGGTGATTCGGGACTGAGCCGCACGCGCGGCCGGGAGGAACCGATGAAACGGCTCATTCAATCTTCTCTGTTCGCAATAGCGTTGCATGCCGTTGCGATGCCCACTCCTGCGCGTGCTGCCGATTCGTCGCCGCTCGTCGGCACACGCGCGCAAATCAGCTTCGATCGCTATTCGCCGCTTGCCGCCAGCAACGCAATCGTGCGGCGCACGCTGAGCCCGATTGGCGCCGACCGCGTGCTCGGCTTCCTGCACGACAAATCACAGCAGCTTCCGGATCAAAGCATCGACCTGTCGAACGAGCGCTTCGAGATCTACATCCCGAACGGCGATCCACCGACGGAAGGTTACGGCCTGATCGTTTTCATCCCGCCATGGGACGTCCCCAAGGTTCCGGTGCAATGGCGCGACGTACTCGACCGCCGTCACCTGATCTACGTGAGCGCCGATCACTCCAGCAACGACTACAACATGCTCTTTCGCCGGCTTCCGCTTGCACTGCACGCCTATGAGAACGTCGCCGCGCGCTACAAGCTCGATCCGAAACGTATCTACATATCGGGTTTTTCTGGAGGTTCGCGCACCGCGATGCGCGCGGCGCTATCGTATCCGGATGTGTTCCGCGGCGCGATCCTCAATTCGGGCAGCGATCCGTTCGGCAATGCGGGCATCGCAGTTCCGCCCGCGGACTTGTTCCGACTGTTCCAGCAACGCAGTCGCGTGGTGCTGGTATCGGGCACCCTGGATCTCGACATCGACGCACGCGATGCGGGCATGCTCGATTCGGCGAACCGGTTGTGCGTCGAAGGCGTGAGCACACAGCCGATGCATGACGTCGAGCATGCGCTGATGCGCGGTCCGATGCTCCAGCATGCGATCGATGAGATCGAACGCGACCGGAGCGGCGAAACAGTGCGCCGCGCGGACGCGCTTGCGCGTTGCCGCGCAGGGCTAGCGGCGGAAATTGCGCAAGGCCTGCAACAGGTGCGCGCGCTGATCGCGCAGGGCGACAAGACTGGCGCTGGTCGCGCGCTGTCGCGGTTGGATGAGCGTTTTGGAGGGCTCGCCGCACCGGATTCGGCCGAACTCGCAAGGCAACTCCTCGCAAAATAATTCAAATCGAAACCCCGTTTCCGCACTCACGACGTTGCAAGCAGGGCCACCCACACCAGGAGTCGCCCCATGCACCGCCATCGTCTCGCCATCGGCATCGCCCTGTGCCTGATCACCACAGGCTGCAGCACCACGCACGCACCGCAATCGTCGCAAACACCGCCGCCGGCCGATCAGCGCGCGCGAACCGCTGCCGATGCACATGCCGTCGCGACTGCGACCAAACAGTCGCAGACGTCGACCGAACTTCGCCGCGACGAACAGGCGCAAGCACTCGGCAAGGAGGAAGACAAGAAGGATGCAGGCTCGAATGCATCCAACGCGATCGCCGAACGCGAACTGCCCCTCGCAGCGATTTCCGATGGTCCGGCGCCGATGTCCGCCCCGCCCCCGCCACCGCAAGCGACGCCGACGGCCACTGTGGGCTACGCCGTCGGCGGCCTCGATCGCGTCGCCGTGACCGGCGCTCGACTGAAGCCAGCCGTCGCGATGCAGGCTCCCGCAACGCCTGCATGGAATCCCGCGCAGGCCGTGTCCGCAGGTGAGAAGTACGCGACGCACGACGACAATCCGGTGCAGCGCACTGCCGACAATCCGGTGTCCACCTTCTCGATCGACGTCGATACCGGAAGCTATTCCAACGTGCGGCGCATGCTCACGGCCGGCCAGCGTCCGCCCGCCGATGCGGTGCGCGCCGAGGAGATGATCAACTACTTCGACTACGCGTATCCCGCACCGATCTCGCGTGCGGTGCCGTTCCGCGTCACCACCGAGATGGCGCCGGCGCCATGGAACACGAAGCACACGCTGCTGCAGATCGGCATCAAGGGTTACGAGGTCGCACACGCCGAGATGCCACCAGCGAACCTGGTGTTCCTGATCGATACCTCCGGTTCGATGGACGAGCCCAACAAATTGCCGTTGCTCAAACAGGCGTTCGCGCAACTGGTTCCGCAGCTGCGCGCGCAGGATCGCGTCGCGATTGTTGTGTATGCGGGATCGGCCGGACTGGTGCTGCCATCCACGCCTGGCGATCGCCACGATGTAATCCTCGCCGCGCTCAACCAGCTCGAAGCCGGCGGCTCGACCAATGGCGGCGCGGGGATCGGCCTCGCGTATGCAACCGCGCGCGGTTCATTCATCAAGGGCGGTGCCAATCGCATCATCCTGGCCACCGACGGCGATTTCAATGTCGGCGTTTCCGACACCGGCTCGCTCAAGGAAATGGTCGCCAAACAGCGCGAGAGCGGCATCGCCCTGACCACGCTCGGTTTCGGCGTCGACAACTACAACGACACCATGGCCGAGCAGCTCGCCGATATCGGCGACGGCAACCATGCCTACATCGACACGCTGAACGAAGCGCGGAAGGTGTTCGTCGAGGAAATGGGCGCGACCTTGCTGACCATCGCCAAGGACGTGAAGATCCAGATGGAGTTCAATCCCGCGACCGTGACCGAATACCGTTTGATCGGCTACGAGGATCGCGCGCTGCGCCGCGAGGATTTCAACAACGACAAGATCGACGCCGGCGAGATCGGCGCGGGCCACAACGTCACCGCGCTGTACGAACTCACGCTGAAAGGCTCCGGCGGCGAGGCCAACGATCCGCTGCGTTACGGCAAACCGGTCATTGCTTCGGGCCAGCCCCAATCGAGTATCAGCAGCGAAGTCGGCCTGCTGCGGCTGCGCTACAAGCAGCCCGACGCGAAGGCCAGCAAGCTCATCGAGACGCCGTTGATGCGCAGCCAGATCAGCGCAAGCGCGACTCCACGCCTGCGCTTCGCAGCGGCGGTCGCGGCATTCGCCGACAACCTGCGCGGCGGCAAGCATCTCAATGGTTATGGCTGGGATGCGATTGGCAAGCTCGCGCGCGGCACCGGCGGCGTCGATCGCTGGGGATATCGCGCCGAGTTTGAGCAACTGGTCGAACGCGCGCGTACGCTCGATGGCGGCAACACGCCGGTCGCGGTCACGCGTGGCGAATGATCCGGCGATGCCCGTTGAAATCAGCCATCGCTGCGCGTCCGCTTCGGACAGGCACGCTCCGGGCGCGCAGCAGATTTCAGCCGGCAGTCTCGATCAGCGGCGCCGGATGCGCGAACAGGAACCCCTGCCCATAGCCGCAGCCCAGCGCGCTGAGCAGGTCGCGCTGGTCGCTGGTCTCGATGCCCTCGCCGACCACGTCGATGCCCAGCGAATGCGACAACGCAAGGATCGCGCGCACGACGGCCTGGCTCCCCTGGCCATCGGTACGGGTCAGGTCGGCGACGAACGAGCGGTCGATCTTCAGTGCGCTCAGCGGGAACCGGTGCAGGTACGACAACGCCGAATAGCCAGTGCCGAAATCGTCGAGCTGTGCCCAGATGCCAGCGTCGCGCAACTGCTCGAGGGTGTCGAGCACGAGTTGCGAGTCGTCCAGCAGTGCGCCTTCGGTCAGCTCGATCCGCAAGCGTCCGCCATCGATACCGTAACGCTGCGTCATCTCGATCAGTCGCGTGGCGAGGTCCGGCGAACGGAAGTAACGCGGCGCCACATTGATGCTGATGTACTGGCTCGGCGTGGCGATCCGGTTCATCTGCTGGAAGGTTTTCTCGAACATCAGCCAGTCGATCTGTTCGATCAGCCCGCTCTCCTCGGCGACCGCCAGGAACTCGCTCGGCAACAGCACGCCGCGTTGCTCGTGCCGCCAGCGCAGCAACGCTTCGTAGCCCATGGTGACGCCGTCGGACAACCGCACGATCGGCTGGAAGTACGGGGCGAAATGATCCCCGGCGATCGCGTGGCGCAGCTCGCTTTCGAGGTCGTGCACGCGCAAGGCCTCGTGGCGCAGCGCCTCGTCGAAGATTTCGTAGCGGTTGCGACCCTTGTTCTTCGCGCGGTACATCGCCACGTCGGCATCGCGCAGCAATTCTTCCGGGCGCTTGTATTGCGGTCCGATCATCGCAATGCCGATGCTGGCCGAGGTGAACAGCTCCTTGCCCGCAATGCGGATCGGCGCAGTCAGCGATTCGAGGATGCGCGCGGACACGTCGCAGGCCTCCGAAACGCCGACGATGTCTTCGACCAGCACCGCGAATTCGTCGCCGCCCAGCCGCGCGACCGTGTCGGGCAGGCGCACAGATGCGGCGACGTGCCGGCTGGCATGTTTGAGCAATTCGTCGCCGACCAGGTGGCCGACGCTGTCGTTGACAACCTTGAAACGATCCAGGTCGAGGAACAACACCGCGAAGCGCCGGTCGGGATTGCGCTGGTAGGCGGCCATCGCGCGCTGCATGCGATCGAGCAGACGCGTGCGGTTAGGCAATCCGGTCAGCGCATCGTGCAATGCCTGGTGGGTCAGCGATTCCTCGGCGCGCTCGCGTTCGGCGATCTGCCCGCGCAACTGGCGGTTGGCGTTGCCGAGTTCGCGCGTGCGTTCCTCGACCCGGCGCTCGAGTTCGGCGTACGCGGTCTTGAGGTTGTCCTGCGCGCGCTTGCGCAACAGTCCGCTGGCGATGTGGAACGACACAAAGGTCAGCAGTTCCTGGTCGCGCGCGGTGAACAGGATGTCGGGCGAATAACTCTGCACGACGATCACTCCGACCGTACGCTCGTCGCGCAACAGCGGTACGCCCAACCAGCACACCGACCGCGTGCCGGACGAGTGCACCTCGTCGGCCTGCGTCAGCTTGTCGATGGCAGCGCGGTCGGCCAGCAGCGGCCGGCCGGTACGCAGCACGTATTCGGTCAGACCGCGCGCGAGTTTGCGCCGCCCATGGAACGAGTCGTACTCGTCGACGAAGTAGGCGAACTCGAGCTCGTCGCCGTCCTCGGACAGCAGGGCGATGTAGAAATTGCGCGCATACAGCAACTCGTCCACTTCCGAATGCACGGATCGGTAGAACTGATCGGGCGTTTCAGAGGAAATCGACAATTCGGCGATGGTGTACAACACCGCCTGCAAATGCTCGGCGCGCTGGCGTTCGACGACTTCCGAACGCAGCTCCAGGTTCGCCATCGCCAGCTCGCGGGTGCGTTCGAACACGCGGCGTTCGAGCTCGTTCTGCTGCTGCTTGCGATCCAGCGCGGTCAGGATGTGCTGGGCGACGTACGACAGCAGCGCGCTGTCCTCGTCGTCGTAACCCACTCCCACATCGTAGCTTTGCACCACGATCGCGCCGCGCACCTTGTCTTCGCTGAGCATCGGCACGCCCAGCCAGTCGCTGCTGTCGGGGCCGTGTTGCACGTCGCTCGGGAGATCGAACTGCGCACGCAGGATCTCGGACGGCCCCAGCAACGGCCGGCCATGCTGGATCAACGCGACGGTCAGGCTATTAGGCAGGTCCGTCAGCGGGATCTCCAGATCCGGATCGGCGATGTAGGTGTCTTCGGTATCGGCGAAATACAGGAAGCGCAGGCTGTCCTTGCCGGAATCGTAGAGCACGATGAAGAAATTCTTGGCATACATCAGGCCGGCGACGATCTCATGCAGGCCGCGCAGCACCTTCGGCATTTCCAGCTTCGAATTAGCCAGTTCGGCGATCGCGTACAGCGCGCCGTGCAGGCGTTCGGTCTTTTCCAGGCGCTGCACCCGACCATTGAGATGCGCGCGTTCCATCAACGCCGCGCCGATGTCGTGCGCGCGCCGCAACAGCGGCGTCCAGTCTTGAGCCGGCGCGACCGGATCGACTTCGATTGCGATTGCCAGCCAGCCTTCGGCCGCATCGATCCGCCACGCCACCGCCATGCCGGGAACTTTCGGGGCGGTGCACGGCTGGCCGTCGGGGTAGTTGATCGCGACGTCCAGGGTCGCATCCAGCGCCGGCGCCAGCGCGCCGTTGCGCCAGTCCATGCGCTGCCCCGCATCGCTCCAGGCCAGTGCAAGCCGGCGGAAACCGCGCATCGATCCAGCCTGCTCGGTCAACGCGACGCACAGCGCGCGCATCGGTTCGCTGCCACTGGAAGTCTTCGGGCTGGCGACGAGGCCGGGTTCGACTACGCTGAGGTGCGGTGATGGTTGCATGTTTCCAACAAAGCGGTCTGCATCCACGGAGCATAGCAATGCCGGCGCGCTGCGTGGGGAGCCGACATCACGTACGCTGTCGCGCATGGATGCCGAACCGACGGACGAAGCGCTGATGATGGCCTACGGCCGCGGCGACGTGGGTGCGTTCGAGACGCTGTACGGCAAGCACCGCGGCGGGCTGTTCCGCTACCTGCTGCGGCACTTGCGCCAGCAGGCGCTGGCCGAGGAATGTTTCCAGGACGTCTGGAGCCGGGTGATCGCGGCGCGCGAGCGCTATCGTCCGGAGGCGCGCTTCACGACCTGGCTGTACCAGATCGCCAGCAACCGCCTGACCGATCACTGGCGCATGCTGGGTCGGCAGGGCGGCTTCGTCGAGGACGGCGCTGAACGCGCCGAGCGCGAGCCCGATCCGTCCACGCCTGACCATGCCCTGTCGGAGTTCGAGCAACGTCGCCAGTTGCGGATCGCGCTCGAGGAATTGCCGCCGGAACAGCGCGAAGCCGTGCTGTTGCGACTGGAACAGGAACTCGGGCTGGAGGAAATTGCCCAAATCACCGGAGTCGGACGCGAAACCGTGAAATCCCGTTTGCGCTATGCGATGGACAAACTGCGTACGAGGCTGGGCTCGACATGATGCGCCCACCGCCGCAGTCGCCCTTGCCGCCGCCCGAGCCGCTGGACGAGGCCGAGCGCGCGCTCGCGCGCGCGCTGCGCAACCTGCCCGCCGGTTCGCCGCCACCAGAACTCGATGCGCTGATCCTCGGCGCCTCGCGTCGCGCCGTGCATATCCAGCCACCGCGCCGCCGCGACCGCCGCTGGGTCATCGGCCTGAGTACCGCCGCGACCGCCGTGCTGGCGATGGGCATCTTGCTGAAGATGCACGGACTCGGTAGAGATGCCGTGCTTGCGCCGCCTGCCGAAACCGAATCCACGACGACGCTGGGGAAAGCGCCAGCCAATGCGCCCGAGTCTCCCGCCGCCGCATCCGATGCGATGCAGAAGAACGGGGAGCAGGACAAGAAGCAGGCAGCGAAGGACGAAGCGCCGATGGCGACCGATGCGGCAGCACCAGCGGGCGCCGAAGCAGGCGTTGCTGCCGCAACGCGAGCGCAACCGCAGCAGGAAGAATCCGGACGCTTGCGCGAACGGCAATCCGCCAGTTCCGGTACCTTGGCCGCGAAGCAGGCGCCGCGCGCGTTTCCGGCCGAGGTCGTACCGAGAGCACTGCCGCCACCGCCACCGCCGGTCGTTCTCGAAACGCCTGCGCCAATGACCGCACAAGCACCCGCGCCTGCCTCGCCATCACCGTCCGTCGCCGACGAACGCAAGGAAAGCGATGCGGCCGCATCCGGTTTCGCACGCCGCGATGCCGCGGCCCTGTCGACGCCCGCGCCTGCGGCTGCCGGAGGAATGCTCGGCCCCAACGCGCAGGATCGTGCGAAAGCGAGCAAGCCCGCGTCGAATGCGATGCAGGCGAACGAACCGACTCCGCAACGACAGGAATTGGACAAGGTCGAAATCGTCGGTTCGCGATTGAAAGCCGCGTCCAATACCCTGCCCTCGCTGTCCGACGACGCGAAGCTGACATCTGCGGAATGGATCGAGCGCATCCGCGAACGTCTGCGCGCCGGCGATCGCGCGAGTGCGGTATCGAGCCTGCACAGACTCGTGCATGCGTATCCGGACCTGGCCATTCCCGACGATCTGCAACCGTTGTTGCATTGACCGCGTGCTGATCGTGTCGCACGCGCAAGCCACGATGGCGTGTCACGAAATCGTCCACGTTTTCGGGTTGGCCTTGCAAAACGCCGCGCGTGACGCCACTCGTGGTCAGGTACGGATCGTGGAAACATCGGAATGAATCAAGCCGTGAACCAACCCGCACCTGCTGCGGCAACCACCGAAACCGCACCTGCGCGCGTGAACCTGCGCCCGTTGCGTGCGCTGTGGCCGTATGTACGCCGCTATCCGAAGCTGATCGCGGGCTGGCTCGGATTCCTCGCGTTGTCGTCCGCTTCGACGCTGACTTTGCCGGTCGCCGTGCGCTACATGATCGATCGCGGATTCAGCCATGCGCAGGCTGGCTCGATCGACCGCTGGTTCCTGATCCTGCTCGCGGTCGCGCTGGTACTCGCGTTCGCGACCGCCGCGCGTTTCTATTGCGTGAGCCTGCTCGGTGAGCGCGTGATCGCGGACCTGCGTCGAAACCTCTACGACCGCCTGATGCGGCTGGACATGGCGTTCTTCGAGCGCACGCGCACCGGCGAACTCGTCTCGCGCCTGTCGGCCGATACCGAATTGCTGCGCACCGTGGTCGCATCGAGCATGTCGATCGCGCTGCGCAGCGTGATCACCGTGCTTGGTGCTGCGACGATGCTCACGGTGACGAGTCCGCGCCTGGCCGGTTTCGCCGCGATCGGCATTCCGCTGGTGATCCTGCCGATCGTGCTGTTCGGCCGGCGCGTGCGCGGCATGTCGCGCAACAGCCAGGATCGCATCGCCGATGCGAACGCGCGCGCAGGCGAAACCTTGAACGCGATGCACACGGTGCAGAGTTATGCGCGCGAGTCGCACGAGAGCGAACGTTTCGCGGGCGCGGTCGAGAATGCTTATCGCGCGGCGCGCAAACGCGTGCGCACGCAGGCGACCCTGACCGCATCGGTGATCGTGCTGGTGTTCGGTGCGATAGTCGCCGTTCTGTGGATCGGCGCGCACGATGTGATTGGCGGCGGCATGAGCGCGGGCACGCTGACGCAATTCGTGTTCTACGCAGTGTTCGGTGCGGGCTCGGTCGGCGCGCTCAGCGAAGTCTGGGCCGAGGTGCAACGCGCGGGCGGCGGCATGGCGCGGATCAACGACCTGCTGGCCGAAGTGCCGCGCATCGCCGCGCCGACGCAACCGAAAACGTTGCCGTCCGCGAGCAGCGCGCATCCGGTCGGCGCGATCGCCTTCGAGCACGTGCGTTTCCACTACCCCGCGCGACCCGACACTGCTGCGCTCGAAGATTTCTCGCTCACGGTGCGTCCCGGTGAAACCATCGCCCTGGTCGGGCCGTCCGGCGCCGGCAAGAGCACGGTGCTGCAATTGCTGCTGCGCTTCCACGATCCACAATCCGGCTCGATCAAAATCGATGGCATCGATCTGCGAGAACTCGACCCAACCCAACTGCGCGAACGCATCGCGCTGGTGCCGCAGGATCCGGTGATCTTCGGCGCCGATGCGATGGAGAACATCCGCTACGGAAAACTCGACGCGAGCGAGGACGACGTGATCGCCGCGGCGCGCAACGCCGAGGCGCACGAATTCCTCAGTGCTCTCCCGGAAGGCTATCGCAGCTTCCTCGGCGAGAAAGGCACGCGGCTATCGGGTGGCCAGCAGCAACGTCTCGCGATCGCACGCGCAGTCCTGAAAGACGCGCCGATCCTGCTGCTCGACGAAGCCACCAGCGCGCTCGATGCGCAAAGCGAACGCGCGATCCAGCAGGCCCTCGAACGCTTGATGCAGGGCCGCACCACGCTGGTGATCGCGCATCGCCTCGCGACCGTGTTGCGCGCGGATCACATCGTCGTGCTCGACCACGGCCGCATCGTCGCCGAAGGCACCCATGCGGAACTGGTCGCGCAAGGCGGCCTGTATGCGGAGCTCGCGCGCTTGCAATTCGCGCCGTGACGTCCGCTCCGATCTAATCGAGATCCCGTCGATGAATCGTCAGCGGCCCGACCAGGTTCACCGCGCGCTGTAACGCCATGCGCTCCTGGGTCAAGTCGGGCGCATGCGCGACGGCGCGTTTCACCGCGTTTTCCAGTACCTCGGTGATGTACTCGTCGTCCGGCAACAGGCCGATCAGACACTTGATCAATTCGCGCTGCACGGTCACTTCGGCGCGCAGGTTGATTTCTTCGGCGGGATTCATGGCAGCCTCCGTGTCGGCGCTACTGGTTCGCGCGGACCCAGCATAGTCCGCATTCGACGGCATGGGCGATGCGAGCGGCAGGTCTGCGTCGTCCGGCCCGATTTGCTATGTTCGCACCCTGACCGCACGCCGCAAGGCCCTATCCGCCGCATTCCGCAGGAAGCCCCGACATGACGAATCCGACCGTGAGCGCCACCCAGCCGACCATCGCGGAACCACGTAGCGAACTGACTCTTCGTGGCCTGGTCATCGGCGTCGTCATCACCGTCGTGTTCACCGCGGCGAATGTGTATTTCGGATTAAAGGCTGGGCTGACCTTTGCAACCTCGATTCCCGCGGCCGTGATCTCGATGGCGATCCTGCGCTACTTCAAGGGCGCGACGATCCAGGAAAACAACATCGTGCAGACCGTCGCCTCGGCGGCCGGCACCTTGTCGTCGATCATCTTCGTGCTGCCCGGACTGATCATGATCAGCTGGTGGACGGGATTTCACTATTGGGAATCGTTCCTGGTTTGCGCGCTGGGCGGCATCCTCGGGGTGATGTATTCGATTCCGTTGCGGCGCGCGTTGGTGACCAATTCCGACCTGCCGTATCCGGAAGGCGTGGCCTGCGCCGAAGTGCTCAAGGTCGGCGCCGGAGAACTCGGAGGCTCTGCATCCGCAGCGGCTGAAAATCGCGCCGGATTGCTTGCAGTCGTGTGGGGTTCGATCGCTTCGGCGGCGTTCGCAGTGATCGTCGCAACGCGCGTTTTCGCCGGCGATGTGGTTAATTATTTTCGCGTTGGCAGCACCGGCGTTGGCAAAGACATTGGGGGCGGCGTCACCGGCTTCGATTTCTTCCTTTCGTTTGCGCTGCTCGGGATCGGCCACCTGGTCGGATTGTGGGTCGGCATCGCGATGCTGGTTGGCGCGATCATCGGCTGGGGTTGGGGCGTGCCGCATTATTCGGCGCTCGCGCCAGCGGCCGGCGCACTCGCGGATCTTGCCGGCGCGACATGGAGCCACAAGGTGCGTTTCGTCGGTGCAGGCACGATCGGCGTCGCCGCCGTCTGGACCCTCGCCAAACTCGTGCAGCCGGTCATCAGCGGATTGATGTCGGCGATGGCCGCTTCGCGCGTGCGCAAGGCAGGCAATGCCGCGTCGCTGCCGCGCACCGAGCACGACATTCCGATCGGTACAGTCGGCCTGGTCAGCCTTGCCTGTCTCGCGCCGATCGGCTGGCTGCTCGCGCATTTCGCGGCGGCTCCCGGCGACGGTATGACTGCCGCCAACGGGCTGGGCGGCCACATGCTGCTGCTAGTCGGCGGCGGCGTAATCTTCGTCGTGCTGATGAGTTTCTTCGTGTCCGCGGTTTGCGGCTACATGGCGGGGCTGATCGGCTCGTCGAACAGCCCGCTCTCCGGCATCGGCATCATCGTGGTGATCTGCGCGGCGTTGCTGCTGGTTTTCGGCGTGCGCTCTGGCTTGCCCGCAGGCAGCGAAAAAGCGCTGGTCGCGTTCGCGTTGTTCGTCACTTCCATCGTGTTCACCGTCGCGGCGATCGCCAACAACAACCTGCAGGATCTCAAGACCGGCCAACTCGTCGATGCGACGCCGTCGAAACAGCAATGGGCGCTGGTGATCGGCGTGCTCGCCGGCGCAGCGATCATTCCGCCGATCCTCGACTTGCTCAACCACGCCTACGGATTCGCCGGCACGCCAGGCGCGACTGCGCGTGCGCTCGCCGCACCACAGGCCGGATTGATCTCCGCGCTCGCGTCAGGAGTGATCGAGAACAACATCGACTGGAGCCTGATCAAGGTCGGCGCGCTGATCGGCGTGGTCGCCATCGCGCTCGACGAACTGCTGCGCAAGACGACCAAGTCGGTTCATCTGTCACCACTCGCGGTCGGCCTCGGCATCTACCTGCCGACCCAGAGCACGCTGATGGTGGTGGTTGGCGCGATCATCGGCTGGTGGTACGACTGTCGCGCCGATCGCGGCCCGAAACCGGAAGCGACCAAACAGCTCGGTGTGCTGCTCGCATCGGGCATGATCGTCGGCGAGGGATTGATCGGAGTGCTGGTGGCGGCTCTGGTCGGATTCTCCGAACAGCTCGGCTTCTCCAACCACGATTTTCCTCTGAATCTGGTTAGCAACGCATACGCCAATGGTTCGTCGGTGTGGATCGGCGGCATCGCGTTCGTAGTGGCCATTGCCGTGCTGTACGTGTGGGTGAGCCGGCTGGGCCGATCGACCGCCTCCGGATGAGGCGGGCCGGCCCGATCGCATGCGGGCGCGCGGACATTTTCTGACTGCTACACTGGCCGCGGATATTCAGGTACAGGGGCCGATGTCCGATACCCCGCAAGCGGTGCGTGAGCCCGAATCGTTCCTGCGCTCGCTGCTCGGGAGCAACGACATGCCCGAGCTTGCGAGGACGGTGGTACAGCACTTGCAATCGATGGGCTGCCGCTCGGTTCGGCTGGCCTGGAACATCGAACTCGGCCAGGACACTGCGGAACAATCCTGCCCGCCCGGCCCGATCGACCCCGCCTTCGCAGCGCTGCTACCCCGTGTCCGCCATGGCACTGGATCGGTCGAACAGGACAGCCACGAGGGCGACTGCATCGAAGGCGCATGCCGGCTTACCGGCGACGGTCACCCGTGGGCGATTTTGTTCTATCGCCGCGAACGCGAGGCGCTCGCCTCTCCGGCCCGACAGGCCGAGTGGAAGGAGACACTGGACTTGCTCGCCACGCGCGTCGAATCTCTGCTGCAGACCGAACGGCTGCGACTGGACGTGGAGCGGCTCGCGCGCGCCGAGCGCCTACAGCGCGCGCTGTTCGCGATCAGCGATTGCGCGAGTTCGGACCGCGACACCGCCGATGTCCTGAAGGAGCTGCACCAGATCGTCGGCGGGCTGATGTACGCGAAGAACTTCTTCATCGTGCGTTACACGACCGGGCCCGAGACGATCCAGGTCGTGTATTTCGCCGACACCCTCGATACCCACGAGCGCGACCCGAACGAGGTCATCGATGCGTCACGATTCAGTAATTCGCTTACCCTGGCGATGCTGCGCCACGGACTACCCTTGCACGGGCCCGGCGACGAACTACGCAAGCAGCTCAGGATCGAGCGCGTCGAATTCGTCGGCCCGCGCAGCGAGGACTGGCTTGGCGTGCCGATGATCGAAAACGGCCAGGTGCGCGGCGGCGCGGTGGTCCAGAGCTACGATCCGGCGATCCGCTACAGCTACGACGACCAGGCCCTGCTCGCCTACCTCGCGCAGAATATCCTGACCACCCTCTCGCGCCGCGAGGCCACCAAGGAGATGGAGCGGCGAGTCGAGGAACGCACCCTCGCACTGCGCGAGGAAGTCGCCGAACGCCAGCGCAGCGAGCGCCTGCAGGCAGCGCTGTTCCGGATCGCCGAAGTCGCCAACACCGGCGAGACGATGGAGACCTTCTATGCCGCCATCCACGGCATCGTCGGCGAATTGCTGGATGCGCGGAATTTCTTCATCGGCTTGCTCGACGAAAGCGGAGAAGAACTCGCGTTTCCGTTCGCGGTCGATGAGCGCCATGCCCGGTTCGAATCGCGCAATCTCGCGCACGGCTTGAGCGAGTACGTGTTGCGCACCGGCAGGCCGCTGCGGGCCGACCGTGCCAGGCTGCAGGAGATGATGGCGACGGGCGAAGCGCAGTCGATCGGCGCCACGTCCGAGAACTGGCTGGGCGTGCCGCTGATGATCGAGGGCAAGACCATCGGCCTGATCACCGTGCAACGCTATACGCGCGACTACCAATACACCGCCCGCGACGAGGAACTGCTGAACTTCGTCTCATTCCATATCGCCAACGCGCTCGAACGACGCCGGGCCAACGAATCGCTGCACATCGCCAATCTCCAGCTCGAGCACGCCAGCCAGACCGACCCGCTGACCGGCCTGCACAACCGGCGTTACCTGACCGCGCAAATCCCGGTGGACCTCGCGTTCTACGACCGCGAGCAGGAGCGTTCAGGCGACCACGAGCAGGCGCTGGTGTTCGCCGTCGTCGACATCGACCATTTCAAGCGCATCAACGACAGCTTCGGACACAAGACCGGCGATCGCGCGCTGCAGGTGTTCGCCGATGTGCTCAGGAGCCTGGTCAAGACCGGCGACTACATCGTGCGCTGGGGCGGCGAGGAATTCCTGCTCGTGTTCCGCCCGATGCATCGCAAGGACGTCGCCGCGCTCGGCGAACGCATCCGCAGGCGGGTCGAACAGCACGGGTTCGACACCGGCGAAGAACTGCGCCTGCCGATGACCTGCTCGATCGGCCTCGCCGAATATCCGCTGTTCCGCGATTCCCCGTTTGAACTCGGATGGGAGCAGACCATCGAACTCGCCGACGCCGCGCTGTACTGGGTCAAGAATAATGGTCGCAACGGCTGGGCCGCACTGCGCCCAACCGCAGACTGCGACCGCGCCGGCCTGTTGCAGAGCCTGCAATCGGGTACGCAATCGCTGATCGAGAACCGCGAGCTCAAGATCGTCAGCTCGCTGGATAAGAAAGCGGTGGCATAATCCTTGCGGCGTGCCTGCACGTTACGGGTTTCGCGCACACCGCCTGCGAGGAAACATCACATGCCGTTCCTGCTCCCTGTTTTCATCATCGTCATGCTGGCCCTCTCTGGCCTGCGCGTCCTGCAGCAATACCAGCGCGGGCTGGTGTTCCGGCTCGGTCGTTACCAAGGCACCCGCGAACCGGGCCTGAGATGGATCATCCCGGTCGTCGATCGCATGATGGTGATCGACATCCGCGTCATCACCCAGGACATCGAACCGCAGGAAACCATGACCAACGACAACGTGCCGGTGAAGGTGCGCGCAGTGGTCTGGTTCAGGGTGGTCAATCCCGAGAACGCGATCATCGAGGTCGCTTCCTACGAGGACGCGGTGCGGCAGACCGCACTGACCAGCCTGCGCAACGTGATCGGACAGCATTCGCTCGACGAACTGCTGAAGGAGCAGGAAAAGCTCTCGATCATGCTCGGCGAGATCATCGACAAGGTCACCGAGCCGTGGGGAGTGTCGGTCGATCGCGTGCAGATCAAGGACGTGGAAATCCCCAAGACCATGCAGCGTGCGATGGCGCAGGAAGCAGAGGCCCACCGCGAAAAACGCGCGCGCATCATCAAGGCCGAGGCCGAATTCGAGGCCGCGCTGAAACTCACCGAAGCGGCGACCAAGATGGCGCAGACGCCGATGGCGATCGAGCTGCGCAGGATGCAGATGCTGACCGAGGTCGGCGCCGAACAGAACACGATGACGATCGTGATGATGCCGTCCGAATTCGTCAGCGCGGCGTCGGCGATGGTGCGGCTCGCGGACAAGGTCGGCGTCGGTACCGGCATTGCCCAGAAGTAGTTTCATGCGCAGGCACGCGTAGCTGGAAAGCACGAACTCGGCTCATTCACTGCGCGTCAACGCCTGTTGGATCAGCAACAATTCGACATCGATCAACGCAGGATCGACCACCAGTTGGGCGAACTCGTCGCGCAACAGCTCGCGCAAACGCAATCGCATCCTGCGCAATCGTTGCAGCAAGGTGTTCTGCGCCAAACCCAGTTCGACCGCCAATTGCTTGAGGTCGCCCTGATCGCCGCGATCCAGCAAAAATGGCAACAGAGCTTCGCCATCGGGAGAGTTGATGTGCTCAATCCGAAGCCGCGCGAGCGCACGCTCCACCAGGGCGTGCGCAAAATCGCGGTCGTATGCCGCTTCAGGGCTGGCCTGATCGTCAACCAGGCGATCGACATCGTGATCGGAGGCGTGCATGGACGCAGTAGCTTCGACATGGCGCGCGCCGAAGCGACGCAACAACATGCGCAGATAGTTGCGGAAACTTCCACGATCCAGATCGGCGCGCGCCCACCAACCGCCGGCGATTGATTCGGTAAAGAACGAGCTAGTCAGATCCTCCGCCGCGTCGGCACCGAAACGGCAGCGAAAATAAGTGTGGATAGCCGATCGGTAGTTCGCCGCGAGTTCCGCCCACGCCCTGCGCGCGTCGTCACTGTCGCCGCTGGCGACGATCAAACTCCAGCGGGTGGTAGGGAAATTCATCGGTACGGCTCGCAGGCGTGCATCGCCTGTGTCACATTCGCCATGCCGGGCGTATAGGTATGGAAGGAAGCAGCCACGGGACACCGCCATGTCGGGTCAGGTTCACACTGTAAGCTTGGGACACACCGCAAGTGAAGGCCGCACGATCGCCGCGCTGTCGCTCGCACTGGCTGCGGGTCGGTCACTGAGCGACCTCGAAATCGACCTGAGCGATCCCGAGCAGTGCCGGTTCGGCGCCTACACGCTGGTCAAGCGCATCGGCGCGGGCGGTATGGGCCTGGTTTATCGCGCTCACCAGCTCAGCCTCGAACGCGATGTCGCAATCAAGATTCTCAATATGCAGATGGCGGAGGATGGCGAGGCGCTCGCGCGCTTCCGCTTCGAGGCAAAAAGCGCAGCTGCACTGAATCATCCCAACATCGTGTCGATACTCGAGATCGGACAAGTCGACGGCGTGGCCTTCATCGCGATGCAACTGGTGCGTGGCGAAACCCTCGCTACACGCATCCAGCGCGAACGACTCGGCCATGCCGCAGCAGTCGCAATGATGTTGAAGCTTTGCGATGCCGTCGGTTATGCGCATCGGTTGCAGTTGCTGCATCTGGATCTCAAGCCCGCGAACGTGCTGATCGACGAACGCGGCGAGCCGCTGGTCGCCGACTTCGGACTTGCGCGGCACATGAACAGCCAGGGCCAGGTCGAGGCGCAGGAAGTGTCCGGAACGCCCGGCTACATGGCGCCTGAGCAAGTGTTGATCAAGGAATTCCGCCTCAGTGCCGGGACGGATATCTATGCGCTCGGTGCGATCCTCTATGAAATCCTCTGCGGTCTCTCCCCGCATGGTTGCGGGTCGGCGGCGGACGTGATGCAACGCGCGCTTGCAGGACAAATCCCGAATCCGCGTTCGTTGAATTCCTCCGTGCTGAAAGACCTCGAAGCGATCTGCCTGAAATGCCTGAACCTGCGCGCGGCGAACCGCTATGCCAGCGTGGAGGCATTCGCCGACGACTTGCGCCGATTCGCGAACAGCCTGCCGGTCAGCGTGCGTAGCCCGACGCGGATTGAACGACTGCAACGCTGGTACGCGCGCGAGCCGCGGTTCGCCCTGGCGCTCGGCGGACTGCTCCTGTTCGCGATCGCGGGCAGCTTCGTGTTTGCGAACCTCTATCGCAAGGCCGAGTACGAACGCGCAGGCGCTGAAGGCCTGGTCCGCATGCTGATGTCGCAAACGCCAGACAAGGACCAACCGATCCTGCAGACGCGCAATGGCGGCAATGGCGATAAACTTCCAGTGGTTGACTGCGATTTTTTCCCTTTCAACAACTGCAACGGCGGTCTCAGCCCTGACACCACGATCGACCCAACGCTGCCGATCGCGCAACGGCGGCTCTACCTCGAATCGTTGCGCGATTACGTCCCAAAGATCGCCGTATGGGGCAATCCGCGTCTCAGCGCGCAACTCGCGCGGACGCTCGACGGCGTCGCGATCGATCTGTACCGATCCGAGCGCGCCAAGGCCGCAGCGGCCACCGGCACGACCGAAGGGCTGGTGTTCGCCTACCTGCTTGCCGACAGCGACGCCCCGGATCTTGGCCGTGACCAAGCGCATGCATGGCTGGAGCAGGCCGTGCACAGGATCGATCAACCCTGGCAGGCGCAATGGCTTGCCCTGTCCTGCGACGTGTCCGACCCTGCCTGCACGGTTGCCATACAGCGCTTCAGGGAACTCGATCCCGACAATGCGGCGGCATGGCTGATGGGACTTCCCGACACCCCCGACGGGAAAGGCGATCGCCTGCTGCTGCGCGCAGTGCAGGCGCCACGCTTCGACCACCATGAGGCGGACTTCCTCGATGCCGCAATGGCATTCGCAACGCGTCTGACATCGAACCTGCCCGCTGAAGCCCGCATCGCGCCAGCCGACTTCGCCCTGGAAATCTGGAACCGGGTCGGTAAGTTTGCATACAAGTTCAAGTACAACGGGTACTGCGGACATTCCATTGCTGCGCGCAACGCACCAGCAGTCGAAAATGCGTGTCTCGCCATCGTGGCGAAGATCCAACCTGCGATGAAGCCCTGGCTGAGCGACGAGTTTGCGGCGGCGACCTTGACGTTCAACTTGTCCCGCAACCCGGTCGAGCAGGCGCAGAGTTTGCGCAAGTACAGGGATTTACGCTGGATCTATACGGCGTTGAAGAAATTGCCGCCGGGTTCCGAACCCGATGCCGCCGCGCGCTTTCGAGCGATCCGCGAGCACGGTGAATTCGCTTACGTCAAGTCGCTGGTCGCCTCGGCCCACTTGCCGCTCGAAGCTCCGGCGGAATTCGTCACCGTCGAGCCGCTCCCTTGGCCACGGCATACAAGCACCCCGGCACAGGCCGGCAAGTAGGCGATCTGACAGCAAAGCTCATCCCTCGAAATGGGCGGCGGTTTACAATGCGCGTCTTTCCCCGGAGCCGCCCATGTCCCTCGCCATCTCGAAAGTCCCCACCCCACTCAACGAGCCGGTGAAGGGCTACGCGCCCGGGTCGCCGGAGCGCGCGAGCCTGAAGCAGAAACTCGCGGAGATGTCAGCCGAAAAAATCGAGATCCCGCTGGTCATCGACGGCAAGGACGTGCGCACCAGCAAGCTCGGCCAGTCGGTGATGCCGCATCGCCACGCGCATGTGCTCGCCGATTTCCACCAGGGCGGCGAATCGGAAGTACAGATGGCGATCCGCGCCGCGGTGCGTGCGCAAAAGGATTGGGCGAACCTGCCGTGGGAAGCGCGCGCCGCGGTGTTCCTGAAAGCCGGCGAGCTGTTGCAGGGTCCGTACCGCGATGCGCTCAACGCATCAACGATGCTGGGCCAGAGCAAGACCTGCCACCAGGCCGAGATCGACAGCGCGTGCGAGCTCATCGACTTCTTCCGCTTCAACGTCGCGTTCTACGAACAGCTGCTGCGCGAACAGCCGCAGAGTTCGCCCGGCATCTGGAATCGCCTCGAA
>JANXZP010000027.1 GCA_025355485.1 Pseudomonadota bacterium | reverse complement strand
CTTGCGGCTGCGCAACCAGCGTGGCATCAGCGTGCTGGCGATCAATCGCGACAACCAGATCCATCGCGAGGACATCCGCGACATGCTGCTCAAGGCCGGCGACATGCTGGTGTTCCACACCATCTGGGCCAACCTGACCCAAGGCGGACGCGAGCGCGATTTCGTGGTGGTCACCGACTATCCAAAGGAAGAGCAACGACCGCACAAGTTGTGGGTCGCGCTTGCGATCTTCGCCATCGCACTCGGGCTGGCACTGAGCGGCGAGATTCCCACCCCGCTTGCGCTGATGGCCGGAGCTGCCGGAATGCTGGTCGCGGGCGTGCTGAACATGGATGAGGCCTACGCGGCCATCGACTGGAAAACCGTGTTCCTGATGGCTTGCCTGATCCCGGTCGGCGTCGCGATGGACAGCACCGGCGCGGCCGACTGGCTGGCGCGCGAACTGCTCGATCGCCTGCCCAGCGGCGCGTCCGTGTATCTGCTGGAAGGAGTGATCGCGGCGATCACCGTGGCTTTTTCGCTGGTGATCAGCCAGGTCGGCGCGACCGTGGTGATGGTGCCGATGGCGATCAACATCGCGCTCGCATCGAACGCCAATCCGACCGCGTTTGCTCTGATCGTGGCGCTGTCGGCGTCGAACAATTTCCTCAGCGCGTCCAATCCGGTGATCGGCATGGTCGTCGGCCCGGGCGGCTACAAACCCGTGGACCTGCTGCGCGCGGGCGGATTGCTTACCGCGCTATACCTCGCTGTAGTACTGGTGATGATCAACCTGCTGTTCTGATCAACTCGCCGTTCTGATCGCGTCTAGCCGTTCGTCTCGTCGAGCAACAGCCAGCCGTCGCGTTCGACCACCGCGATCGGTCGCAGCGAACTCCCGCGACACGGCCCGCCCACGCACAGGCCGGTGGTGCGCTCAAAACTGGCGCCATGCACGGCGCACACCAGCCGACCCTGGTCGATCAGGAACTGCCCGGGCGCCCAATCGAGCCTGCGTCCTGCATGTGGACACACGTTGAGGAACGCCACGACGCATTGGCCGCTGCGCAACAGGATCAACGATTCCTCGATGCCATCCACCCGCGCCTCGACCTCGCAAGCACCGCCGTCGGGAATATCCGCCACGGCAATCAGGCGCGGGCTGCGCGCGCGCGCCGAACTATCTGAATTCGAACTGTCTGCACCCACTTGTCCGGCCCCGCTCGCGTACCCATACTGGATACTCCGATTGTGCCACGCAGGTTCCGCCGCATGTTCCGATACCACCGCGCCTGGTCGTTGTTGCAACCGCAGCGCCCGCGTCATCCGATCGTGCGCGCGCTGCTGGGCCTGTTCGCCGTTTGCGCCGTGCTGGTGCTGCTGCTGGTCGGCCTCGTGGTGGGCTCGATCGTGTTCGTGGCAAGTCTGTTGTGGCGCGCAGTGCATCCGCATTCGCCGATCGCGCGCGCGCGCACGGACTCCCCGGTCGTCGACGACGATGTGATCGACGGCGAAATCATCGTTGGTGAATTCCGTGTGCTGCGCAAGCCGCTGCATCGCATTACCGATCGCTGAGCGTGCCCATGCATAGCGTGCCGATCGCCAGCGTACCGGTTCGCGGTAGCAGCGATGCATTCGCGGTACACCGCATCTACTGCATCGGTCGCAACTTCGCCGATCATGTCAAGGAAATGGGCGGAGTTGCGCCCGCATCGTCCGCGCCCGCAGATCGCGCGCCGCCGGTGTTCTTCATGAAGCCGGCCGATGCGGTGGTCGCCGATAACGTCCTCATTCCCTATCCGCGCGGCACCAACGACCTGCACCATGAAGTGGAACTGGTCGTTGCGCTCGGCGCCGGCAGCGACGGCGTCGTGGACGCCACCGACGCGCTAGCCCTGGTGTTCGGCTACAGCGTCGGGCTTGACCTCACCCGTCGCGACCTGCAATCCATCGCGAAATCGAAAGGCCTGCCGTGGGATGTCGCGAAAGGCTTCGATCGCTCCGCCCCGATCGCGCCGATCGTGCCGCTCGCAGTCTGCGGCCATCCGACCGATGCGCTGCTTTCCTTGCGCGTCAACGATCGCGTCGTGCAGAGCGCACCGCTCTCCGACATGCTGTACAGCGTGGCCGAA
>JANXZP010000223.1 GCA_025355485.1 Pseudomonadota bacterium | reverse complement strand
CCGAACTCGCCTTTCGGCGCCTCGACCGCGGCATACACCTCGCCCGCCGGCACGCAGTAGCCTTCGGTGAACAGCTTGAAGTGGTGGATCAACGCTTCCATGTCGTCCTTCATCTCCTCGCGGGATGGCGGCGCGACCTTGTAATTCTTGAGCATCACCGGACCGGGGTTCGCCTTCAGCCACTTCACGCATTGCTGGATGATGCGGTTGGACTGGCGCATTTCCTCGACGCGCACCAGGTAACGGTCGTAGCAATCGCCCTGCACGCCGACCGGGATATCGAAATCCACTTCGGAGTATTTCGCATACGGCTGCTTCTTGCGAAGATCCCATTCCACGCCCGAACCGCGCAGCATCGGGCCTGACATGCCCCACGCAAGGGCCATCTCCGGCGGTACCACGCCGATTCCCACGGTGCGTTGCTTCCAGATGCGGTTGTCGGTCAGCAGGGTTTCGTATTCGTCGACCTTGGTCGGGAAGTCGCTGGTGAATCCTTCGAGGAAATCCAGCAGCGAACCTTCGCGCCACGCGTTGAACTTCTTCAGCGCCTTGCCCTTGTGCCACGGCGATTCGCGATACTGCGGCATCCTGTCCGGCAGGTCGCGGAACACGCCGCCGGGGCGGTAATACGTCGCATGCATGCGCGCGCCCGACACCGCCTCGTAGCAATCCATCAATTCCTCGCGCTCGCGAAACGCGTAAAGGAATACCGCCATCGCGCCGAGGTCGAGACCGTTCGAGCCGATCCACATCAGGTGGTTCAGGATGCGGGTGATCTCGTCGAACATCGTGCGGATCCACTGTGCGCGTTCCGGCGCATCGATCCCCATCAGCCGTTCGATCGCAAGCACGTAGGCGTGCTCGTTGCACATCATCGAGACGTAATCGAGCCGATCCATGTAACCGATCGACTGGTTGAACGGCTTGGACTCGGCGAGCTTCTCGGTGCCGCGATGCAGCAGGCCGATGTGCGGATCGGCGCGCATCACAGTCTCGCCGTCCATCTCCAGGATCAGCCGCAGCACGCCGTGCGCGGCCGGATGCTGGGGGCCGAAGTTCATCGTGTAGTTGCGGATTTCCTGCATCACTTGGCCGCCTGGTTCGCGGCGCCTTCAGCAGCGGCCTGCTGGTAGCGCGAATCGTCGCGGATCACGCGCGGCACCAGCACGCGCGGCTCGATCGAAACGGGTTCGTAGACGACGCGTTTCTTGTCTGGATCGTAACGCACTTCGACATTGCCGATCAGCGGGAAATCCTTGCGGAACGGATGGCCGACGAAACCGTAATCGGTGAGCAGGCGGCGCAGGTCCGGATGACCGTCGAAGACGATGCCGAACAGGTCGAACGCCTCGCGCTCGAACCAGTTCAGGCCCGGCCAGATCGACACCAGCGACGACACCACAGCAACTTCGTCGTCACCGCAGAAACAGCGCACACGCAAGCGCTGGTTGTTGCGGATCGACAACAGATGCACCACGACCGCAAAACGGCGCTTGGGCATCACGCCATCGGTTTGCTGGCCCCACTTGAAGCGGCCCGGCCCGAGACCTTCAACACCGCGCGAGAAACCTTCCGACGACACCTTGGTGGTGTCCCACTCGTCCGATCCGTAACCGAGGTAATCCACGCCGCACAGGTCGACCGCGATCTCGAAACCGAACCCATCGCGCAGTTCGCGCGCGGCATCCAGCCAATCATCGACGCCGACTTCCAGCGTCGCCTCGTCGCGCGCCACGTCCAGCGCGAGCGCACGCGGACCGAAGTGGCTGCGCAGGCGTTCGACGAGGGCGGTGGCGTGCTCGGTCATGGTTTTCTTGTGCTGGGTTTATCGAGCAATCGTGTTGGTGCGGCGGATTTTCTTCTGCAACTGCAGGATGCCGTGGACCAGCGCTTCGGCGGTCGGCGGGCAACCCGGCACGTAGATATCCACCGGCACGATGCGATCGCAGCCGCGCACGACTGCGTAGGAATAATGGTAATAGCCGCCGCCGTTGGCGCAGCTGCCCATCGAGATCACCCACTTCGGTTCGGGCATCTGGTCGTAGACCTTGCGCAGCGCGGGGGCCATCTTGTTGACCAGGGTGCCGGCGACGATCATCACGTCGGATTGCCGCGGCGACGGGCGGAACACGACGCCGTAGCGATCCAGATCCAGCCGCGCCGCGCCCGCGTGCATCATCTCGACAGCGCAGCACGCGAGGCCGAAGGTCATCGGCCACATCGAACCGGTGCGCGCCCAGTTGATCAGCACATCGGCGCTGGTCACCGCGAAGCCGCGCTCGATCAACGGATTGTTGTCGCCGGTGAGCAGGATGTCATCCACCCGCCCGATCGGCATCGGATTGTTGAACAACCGGTTGGCGGTCTCGTTCACTCCCATTCGAGTGCGCCCTTCTTCCAGACGTAGGCGAAACCCAGCACCAGCAGGCCGAGGAAGATGCCCATCTCGACCAGGCCGAACACGCCGAGGCTGCGGAAGATCACCGCCCACGGGAATACGAAGGCGATTTCGAGGTCGAACACGATGAACAGGATCGCGACGAGGTAATAGCGCACGTCGAACTTCATGCGCGCGTCCTCGAAAGCCTCGAAGCCGCACTCGTAGGGCGAGAGCTTGTCGGCGCCCGGGCGCTTGGGGCCGAGAACCGCACCGACAATCAGCAATGCCACGCCAATGCCGGTGGAGACGATCAGGAACAGCAGGACTGGCAGGTATTCGCCCAGCATTCGCGGCCTCGATTCCCAGGTCGCCCCGCAAGGCCACGCACACGGATGTGCAGGATCTTCGCCGGGGATATATATCTTCCCTTTTGAAAGCCTGCACACGGATGTGCGGTTTTTCGCGGGGGATTCGCATCAAACAACTGGTGCCCGAAAGAGGACTCGAACCTCCACGACCGAAGTCGCTACCACCTCAAGGTAGTGCGTCTACCAATTCCGCCATCCGGGCATGACTACATGCTCACGCAGGTCAGCGTGAGCCTGATAATTCTAACAGGCGATCAG
>JANXZP010000191.1 GCA_025355485.1 Pseudomonadota bacterium | reverse complement strand
GACTATTGTAGGCCGCACAGGAAGCCGCGCCAAACCCATGATCCATAAGGAACAGGGTGGCATGAGGCAGGGGCCGATGATTCGACGCAACCGTGCACTGTGGGCAACGATCCTGACGCTGTGGCTAAGCGCCCCGGCGGCGGCTGGCACGTTGTACCGCTGCGTCGGCAGCGTGGACCAGGCCACCAGCTATTCGAGCCGGCCGGTTCCGGGCATGGCCTGCAAGGCGATCAGCTACAAGGGTGGTTCGACACATGCGCATTCGCCGGTGGCGTATGGCTACGGCGCGAACGCACCGAAGATGGCTGGCTTTGACGCAGCCGCGAATCCGAACGCTGCTACGCCCGCAGGCATGGCAGCCGGTTCAGTCGCGATCCCGGCTGCGACTGGATCGCCAGCGATCACGAAGGTCGCTGCCGCGCCTGCGAAGCTCGCATCGAGTGGATCGGGCAGCGCATCGCACGTCGTGTTCCGCACCTCCGAGAATTCCGACTCGCTGGCGGCGCCGGTGATTCCGAAAGGCGTGCAGGCAAGGGTGACGCGCGGAGCGATGTACAAGTACACGCGCAACGGCATCAGCACTTACACCAACGTCCCGCCGCCGGGCAGCGTCGGCGCGCAGGTGTTGTTCACCTACATTGAGACCTGCTACGCCTGCGGCGCGTTGCCGGGCGTCAACTTCGGGACGATGGCGCTGAACACGAATGCCTACGCGACCGAAATCGCCGCCGCGGCGCGCGCTTACGGGGTCGAGGAAGCGCTGGTGCGTGCGATCATCCATGCCGAATCCGACTACAACCCGAATGCGGTCTCGTACAAGGGCGCGCAGGGCCTGATGCAACTGATGCCCGGCACCGCCAGCCGGTTCGGCGTGCTGAACCCCTTCACTGCCGCCGACAACATCAATGGCGGCGTGCAGTACCTGTCGTTCCTGTCGAAACGGTTCAAGGGCGACGTGCGGCTGGTCGCCGCGGCCTACAACGCCGGCGAAGGCGCGGTGGATCGCTATGGCGGCGTACCGCCGTACGCCGAGACCCAGCGCTATGTCGACCGCGTCGGCACTCTGGCCGAGCGCTATCGCAGCGCGAAATAGACCGTTCCTGCGGTGGGTCGCGAACCCGAGAGGGCGGCTGCGGGCGGTTTTCCGCATGCCGGCGTTGTGGCGCGCTTGGGCGTTCCGTTACACTTCGCTGTCTGCGCCGGGGTCGGGGTTCTGTGCGCGCAATCCATCATTGAATTTCCGCGGAGAGCCGGATGAGTGAGAAGTTGGAGGTCAACACCGGCCGCCGCCGCTTCCTGACCGTTACCACCGCCGTGGTCGGTGCGGTCGGCGTGGCTGGTCTGGCCGTTCCGTTCGCGCGTTCGTGGCTGCCCAGCGCCGAGGCCTTGCTGGCCGGCGCTCCGGTTGATGTCGATATCAGCAAGCTCGACAACGAGCCGGGCATGTTCATGCGGGTGATGTGGCGCGGCAAGCCGGTGTTCCTGTACAAGCGCACCGCCGAACAGCTTGCCTTGCTGCCGGGCCTGGACGATCGCCTGCGCGATCCCAAGTCCGAAAACACCGACCAGACTCCCGCATTCGCGAAGAACGAACACCGATCGATCAAGCCCGAACTCGGCGTGCTGGTCGGCATCTGCACCCATCTGGGATGCGTGCCGTTGCACAAGCCCGAAGTGCAGCCGCAGCCGTTCGATGCGAACTGGAAAGGCGGCTTCTTCTGTCCCTGCCACAACTCGCGCTACGACCTCGCTGGGCGCGTGTTCCAGGGCGTGCCTGCGCCGGCCAACCTCGAGGTGCCGCCGTACAAGTTCGTCGACGACACCCATCTGGTCGTGGGCACCGCCCCGGCAGGAGCCGCCTGATGTCCAAGAACGTCTTGAGCCGCGCCGCGGACGGCGTGATGGCCTGGGTCAACGAGCGCGCGCCCGGGATGATGCCGGCGTACCGCAAGCACATGACCGAGTACTACGCGCCGAAGAATTTCAACGTCTGGTACTACTTCGGTTCGCTCGCACTGGTCATGCTGGTCAACCAGATCGTCACCGGCATTTTCCTGACGATGCACTACAAGCCGAGCGCGGCCGAGGCGTTCTCGTCGATCGAATACATCATGCGCGACGTGCCGGGCGGCTGGCTGATCCGCTACATGCATTCGACTGGCGCATCGCTGTTCTTCGTCGTGGTGTACCTGCACATGTTTCGCGGGCTGATCTACGGCTCTGGCAAGAAGCCGCGCGAGCTGGTCTGGCTGCTGGGCATGGCGATCTTCCTGACCCTGATGGCCGAAGCGTTCATGGGCTACGTGCTGCCGTGGGGCAACATGAGCTACTGGGGCGCGCAGGTGATCATCAACCTGTTCGGCGCCGTGCCGTACGTGGGAACCGCGCTGACCGAATGGATCCGCGGCGACTTCGTGGTCGCCGACGCGACCCTCAACCGGTTCTTCGCGCTGCACGTGATCGCGCTGCCGCTGGTGCTGCTGCTGCTAGTCGTGCTGCACCTGGGCGCGCTGCATGAGGTCGGATCGAACAACCCGGACGGCGTGGAGATCAAGAAGAAAAAGGATGCGCGCGGCATTCCCCTGGATGGCATTCCGTTCCATCCGTACTACACGGTGAAGGATCTGTTTGGCACAGCGGCGTTCCTGACCGTGATGTTCTTCATCATTTTCTTCGAACCGACTGCCGGCGGCGTGTTCCTCGAACACGACAATTTCTTCCCGGCCAACCAGCTCGCGACCCCCGACCACATCAAGCCGGTTTGGTACTTCACTCCGTACTACGCGATGTTGCGCGCGATCCCGAACAAGCTCGCAGGCGTGATGACGATGGGCGGCGCGGTGCTGATCCTGTTCCTGGTGCCGTGGCTGGATTGCAGCCCGGTGAAATCGATCCGCTATCGCCCGTTGTTGTCGAAAATCATGGTCGGATTGTTCGTGGTCGCTTTCGTGATCCTCGGCTGGCTGGGTTCGCAGGCAGGTTCGGACATGCAGAAGCTGACCGCGCAGATCCTGACCGTTTTCTACTTCGGCTTTTTCCTCCTCATGCCGATCTGGTCGCGCATGGGTACGTTCAAGCCGGTGCCTGATCGGGTGACCATGCATGACTAAACGACTGTCCCTTTTCGCCCTCGTGCTCGCCGCGGCGCTGCCGCTGGCGGCGTTCGCCTCGGAAGGCCCGGAGACGCTCGAGGCCAACACCCATCTGAACGACCAAGCCTCGCTGCAGCGCGGCGCGGATCTGTTCATGAACTACTGCTCGGGTTGCCACTCGCTGAAGTACATGCGCTATTCGCGCATGGGCGAGGATCTGGGGTTGAGCGAAGATCAGGTTGCAAAGAACTTCATCTTCACCGGCGCCAAACCCGGCGAGCACATCACGGTGGCGATGAATCCGGCCGATGCCGCCGCCTGGCTCGGCAAGACCCCGCCAGACCTGTCGCTGGAAGGACGCGCACGCGGGCCGGACTGGATCTACACGTACCTCAAATCGTTTTATGTGGACGAGGCTCGCCCGCTGGGTTGGAACAACACCCTGTTTCAGGGCGTGTCGATGCCGAACGTGCTGTGGCAGATGCAGGGAAACCAATATCCGGTCTTCGAGCCGAAGCAGCACAAGCAAGTCGATTGCGATCCGAGTTCGGACAAGACTTGTCAGGGTGGAAAGAAAGATCAGGAATCCTGCCCGGCAGGCCATGTGGATGTTGGCAAGCAGTGCATCGCCAGCTTGAAAGTGGCGGACAAAGGCCAACTGTCGCCAGAGGAATACGATCAAGCCGCGCGCGATATCAGCGCGTTCCTGCAATATGCCGCCGAACCGGCAGCGATGCAGCGCGAGAGCTATGGCATCTGGGTGGTGCTGTTCCTGATTGTGTTCACTTTCCTGGCTTACCTGCTCAAGCATGAGTACTGGCGCGACGTACACTGAGGCAGCGATGACCCGCGGCGATGCGCCAACGGAGTCGATGACCGGCATGCGGCCGGTTGGGGGAGGCACCATGGTTGCGAGTCCGCGTATGCGTAACGCACTGACCTTGTTTTCCGCGCGCGATTGCGTGGTTTGCCACCGGGTCCGGTTGGTGCTGGCCGCCAAAGGCGTCAGCTACGATCTGATCCCGGTCGATCCGGCCAATCCGCCGGAAGACCTGGTCGATCTCAACCCCTACCATTCGGTGCCGACCCTGGTCGATCGCGACCTGGTGCTGTACGCCGCTTCGGTGGTCACCGAATACCTCGACGAGCGCTATCCGCATCCGCCGCTGATGCCGGTCGATCCGCTGTCGCGCGCGCGCCTGCGCCTCGCGATGCTGCGGATGGAGCACGAATGGGTGCCGCACGTGCAATCGATCCAGAACGGCACCAAAGTGCAGGCCGAGGCCGCACGCAAGCGTTTGCGTGAGCTGGTGATCGCTGCACTGCCGTTGTTCAAGGCCAGCAAGTTT
>JANXZP010000183.1 GCA_025355485.1 Pseudomonadota bacterium | reverse complement strand
GTATTGCTTGAGCGTGGCGTAGTCAAAGCCGTCGCCGGTCAACGCGTAGATGTTGCCGAAGGTGTCGCCGAACTCGTCGTTGAAATACGGGCCCTGCGTGCCTTCGGGCAACTCGCCCTTCATGTCGCCGACTTTCTTGCGAATGCGATACCACAGGTCAGGCGTGTCGCGCGAGGACATCGCATCGCGCGCCGCGAAGATGACCTGCGATTCGCCGGGGCGCGAATAGCTGGTGATCTTTTCGTAGTCGCCGGTCTGCATCAGGGTTTTCTCGATGCGATCGGTGATCTGCCGCGACACTTCCTCGGCGGTAGCGCCCGGCCACACCGTGCGTACAACCATCGCCTTGAAGGTGAACGGCGGATCTTCGGACTGGCCGAGCTGGCGGTACGACATCACGCCGACGACCGCGAACACGATCATCGCGTACAGCACGAGCGTGCGGTTGCGCAGCGCCCACGCGGAAAGATTGAAGCGGCTGCCCATGGCTCAGTGCCTTGTGGACGCGGATGTGCCGCGCGTGGATGAGTCGAGGGCTATGGGACGGTTATCGCCATCGACCGGTTCGATGCGCTGGCCTTCGCGCACCAGATGCACGCCGGCGGCGAGTACCCAGTCGCTCGGCGCGATGCCGGACAGCACCGGCACGCGCTCCTCGCCATACGGACCGAGTTGCACCGGCAGCAGGTGCAAGGTTCCGATCGATGCGCCGTCGCTCGCGGTCGTGTGCGCGTCGGGACGCAGTACCCACAGCGCGGGCGCGCCGTCGGTTGCGAACACGGCTGCCAGCGGCACGCTCATGCCCTTGCCGGCGCTATCGAGTGCGTACACGCGTGCGCTCTGGCCGAGATCGACCGCGGCGCCGGCAGGCAACGCGATGCGCGCGGCGAACGTGCGCGCCTGCGGATCGGCGGCGGGCGCAAGTTCACGGATGCGGCCCGGAATCAGCCGGCCCTGCTGTGTCCACAATTCCACCTGCACGGCCTGACCGACCTTGAACGCTGCGATGCGCTGTTCGGGAATGCTGATCTGCACTTCGCGATCGCCATCGGCGGCGAACGTATAGATCGCCTGACCGGCCGCGACGATCTGTCCGGCTTCAGCCTGACGTTGCGCGATCACGCCGTCGGCCGGCGCGCGCAAGGAAGCGTATCCGGCCTGGTTGCGGGCGACGTCGAGTTGCGCATTCGCCTGCCGCACGCGCGCGGCGGCGGCTTTCCAGGTGTTGTCGCGGCTGTCGAACTGCGAACGACTGACGAGCTGCTTGTCGGCGAGCATGCGGTAGCGATCGCGTTCGCTCTGGGCGAGTTGCAGGTCGGCCTGCGCGGTCGCCAGTTGTGCGCGCGCGGCTTCGACCTGCAGGCCCACGTCGCCCGCGTCGAGTTCGGCCAGCACCTGTCCTTTCTTCACGCGAGCGCCCATGTCGACCAGGCGACGCACGAGATGGCCGCCGATCTGGAACGCCAGCGGCGATTCCTCGCGTGCCCGCAAGTCGCCAGCGAAAGCTTCGGCAGCGAGATCCAGTGGGCCGGGATGCACGACCAGCGCCGGTCGCGGCGGATCGGGATCGGCCTGGCCATGGCCGCAGGCGGTCAACAGCAGCGCAGTTGCGAACGTTATGGACAGGGCGATCGAAGGGAAGCTGCGGATGGATGGGCGCATCGAGCGGTTCCGTGCTGGGAGTTCGCGACGACCACCCCGGCGGGATGGCCTGATTGCTGAACTCTGAGGTATAATAATGATTCAGAACCCATCAGTCCAGTATTTCATCGCGATGCCGCAGACCCGCCAACAAGCCACTCGCCCGAAAGCCAGCCCCGGCCGGCCGAAGGATCTCGAAAAGCGCCAGGCCATCCTCGACGCGGCCAAGCGGCTGTTCCCGCAATTCGGCTTCGACGGCATCAGCATGGAGGCGATCGCTGCAGAAGCCGGCGTGTCCAAGCTCACCGTCTACAGCCACTACGGCGACAAGGACGCGCTGTTCGCCGCGACCATTCGCGCGAAATGCGAGGAGATGCTGCCGCCGACCCTATTCCAGGCCGCATCGAAAGGACCGATCCGCCGCCAGTTGACCAGCATCGCACGCGCGTTTTTCCAGCTGGTCACCAGCGCCGAAGCGATCGGCATGCAGCGCGTGATGAGCACGTTGATGGACACCGACAGCCGCTTGCCGCAGATGTTCTGGGAAGCCGGCCCGCAACGCGTGCAGGACGGTTTCGCGGATTTCCTGCGCGCGAGGGTCGCCGCAGGGCAACTCCAGATCCCCGACGTGGCCCGCGCTGCATCGCAATTCTTCTGCCTGCTCAAGGGCGAGTTGCACGCGCGCCTGGTCTGCGGTTGTCCGGGCAATTTCGGCGAACAGGAAGTCGCGGCGCATATCCAGGCCACGGTCGATCTGTTCCTGCGCGCGTACGCACCGCCAGCGGGCGACTCGCATGAGCTCGTTACACCTGTCAGGAAGTCCCGATGACTTCCGGCACTGCGCCAGCACGGCCTGCGCGGGCGATGCTGCGTTTCCCCGTCATGCTATCGGCGCATAGACTTTTCGTTCCCTGACTTTTCGTTCCCTGGCCACAACCCAAGCGATGACCACAGCAATGGATTTCGATACCGCCCGCGTCACCATGATCGAGCAGCAGATCCGCCCGTGGGAAGTGCTCGACCCGCGCGTGCTGGATGCGCTCGCGCAGGTGCGCCGCGAGGATTTCGTGCCGCGCGCGTATCGCACGCTCGCGTTCGCCGACATCGCATTGCCGCTGGATCATGACGAAACGATGCTCAAGCCCGTCGTCGAAGGCAGGTTGCTGCAGGCCCTGGATCTGGGCGCGGCCGACGACGTGCTACAGATCGGTACCGGCAGCGGTTACCTCACCGCGTGCCTGGCGCGACTCGCGCACGCGGTGACCAGCATCGACGTCCACGCCGATTTCATCGATGCAGCCAAACCGCGCCTGGTCGCCGCCGGCGCCGGCAACGTGCGGCTGGAAGTCGCCGATGCGCTGGGCTGGAACGCCGGCCGCCAGTTCGACGCCGTATGCATCGGCGGCGCGGTCGCCGAGATTCCACCGCGCGTGCTCGACTGGGTGAAGCCCGGCGGCCGCCTGTTCGTGATCCGCGGCAATGCGCCGGCTCAGGAAGCGCTGCGCATGACCCGTCGCGGCGACGACTGGCACACCGAAAGCCTGTTCGAGACCGACATCCCCTACCTGCGCGGCGCCGCGCCACTGCCGCGTTTCGCACTGTGATCGCCGGCAAAGCGCCGGCGCTCGCATCCACCGAGGAATCCGCATGACCCTTCGCCTCCGCCCCATCCACATCGCCCTGCTGCTTGCGCTGGGCTGCGCATCGGCGCAGGCCGGCGACCTGATGCAGGCCTACGACCTCGCCCGCCAGAGCGATCCGCAACTCGCAGGCTCCGAAGCGAACAAGCGCGCGCAGGAAGAAGGCATCGGTATTTCGCGCTCGGCGCTGTTGCCGCAGATCAGCGCAAGCGGGACCCTGACCAAGAACAGTGGAAGCAGTACATCGGTCAGTACTTTCATCTGCTCTACCGGCGTGTGTTCCGGCGAGAACAGAGGCAGTAGCGATACCAAGAACCGCAGCGAAACCATCAATCTTCAGCAGAGCATCTACGATCATTCGAACTACACTCGGCTGAAAGCCAGCCGCAGCCGCGCCGCGCAATCCGATGCGCTGTACGACAACGCAGCCGACAGCCTGGTCACGCGCGTCGCGCAGGCGTACTTCAATGTACTCAGCGCGATCCAGGATCTCGCCTCCTCGCGCGCGCAGGAACGCGCGCTCAAGCGCCAGCTCGACCAGGCCAACGTGCGCCTGCAGGTCGGCCTCGCACCGATCACCGATGCGCAGGAAGCCAAGGCGCAGTACGACATCGCGCGTGCCGCGACGATCGGCTTCGAGACCGCACTTGCCGATGCACGCGAAGCGCTGACCGAAATCACCGGGCAGCCGATCGATCGGCTCAAGGGCTTGGCCTCGGATTTCGCGCCGACCGCGCCGCTGCCGGAAGACGTGGACGCGTGGGTCAAGAAAGCGGTGGATGGCAATCCGCAGATCCGCGCGCAGCAACTCGCGCTGGATGCCGCTAACCACGACGTCGATACCGCGCGTGCGGGCCACTTGCCGACATTGGCGTTCAACGCCAGCTATGGTGACCACACCCAATGGGGTGGATTTGTATCGAATGGCTTCCCGATTTCGGCCGCCAGCACGAGCTATGGGCCAACCTATTCGCTGACTTTGTCGGTACCGATCTTCTCGGGCTTCGCGGTCTCCGGACGCGTGCGGCAAGCACTCGCGACGCGCGATGCGGCGGCCGACACGCTGGAACAGACACGCCGTTCGATCGTGCGCCAGGCCCGCAATGCCTACAACGCGACGCTGGGCGGCCTGTCCGCGATCGCGGCGCGCAAGCAGGCGCTGCTGTCGGCGCAGACCGCGCTGGAAGCGACCCAGACCGGGCTTGAGGTCGGCACGCGCACGATCGTCGATGTGCTGATCAACCAACAGCAGTTGTTCTCTGCGCAGCGCGACTACGCGCGTGCGCGCAACAATTTCGTGGTCAATGGCTTGTTGCTCAGACAGGCCGCCGGCGAGATCCACGCCGATGACCTTTCCGCGGTCAACGCGCTGCTGGTCAGCGATGCCGAAGCCGCGCTCGACCAGTCCGCCGATGCGAGCGACACCGCGATGCCGGGCTTGCCGAACCAGCCTGCGAAGGTCAGTGCAGCCGATGCGACCGATCATGCCGCCGACGCACCGGCCAAGCCGGCCAGGAAGCATCACCGCCATCGCCATCACTGACGCGCCGAAAGGATCCTCAGTCCGGCTGTATCCGGGTCGCGATGAGATCGAGCGTACGCGCGAGCGCGCCGCGTTCGCGTTCCACCGTCAGCCGCCCGGCCGCGCCCATCGCGCGACGGCGCGGCGCATCTGCAAGCAAATCGGCCAGCGCGCGCGCGAGGCCATCGGCATCGACGACCTGCAACAACGCGCCTTCATCGCGCAGCAACGCCGTCGCATCGGCGAAATTGAAGGTGTGCGGACCGACCACCGACGGCACCGCGAGTGCTGCCGGTTCGAGCACGTTGTGTCCGCCGATCGCCTGCAGGCTGCCGCCGACGAAGGCGACATCGGCCGCCGCATAGAAACCCATCAGTTCGCCCATGCTGTCGAGCACGAAGCATTCGGTGTCGGCGCCCGCGATACCGTCGGCACTGCGTGTACGGGTGCGGAAGCCGCGTTGCACGCAGGCTTCGGCGACATGCGCGAAACGTTCTGGGTGGCGCGGCGCCCACAGCAGCAGCAGGCCGGGAAACTGCTCGCGCAACCGCGCATGCACGTCCAGCACGCGCGCTTCCTCGTCTTCGTGCGTGCTCGCGGCGATCCACACCGGACGCGCACTGCCCCATGCCGCGCGACGCAGCCGCGCCTGCGCATCAAGCCCGTCCGGAACGCGCAGGTCATACTTGAGGTTGCCGACCACGCGCACGCGCTCGTCCGGCGCGCCGACGCTGCGCAGGCGACGCGCATCGTCCTGCGACTGCGCCGCGATCAACGTGACCTGTCCCAACGTGAGCCGGATCAACGGCAGCAACGGCTGGTAGCCGCGCCACGACCGCTGCGACAGCCGCGCATTGACCAGCATCAGCGGAATCCCGCCGCGACCGATCGCGACATACAGGTTCGGCCAGATCTCGGTTTCCATCACCACTGCGAGCCGCGGCCGCAAATGCGCGATGAAGCGCCGCACCGCGCCCGGCAGATCGTAGGGGAAATACAGGTGCCGCACGCTGCCCTTCCACAGCGACTGCACGCGCGCGGCACCGGTCGGCGTGGTCGTGGTGACGACCAGCGGCAGATCCGGATAGAGCGTGCGCAAGGCATCGATCAACGGCGCGGCCGCGTTCACCTCGCCGACCGACACCGCATGCACCCACAGCGATCCATCCAGCGACGCAGCGGCGTACCAGCCGAAGCGTTCGCTCCAGCGGCGGAAATAATTGCGATCGCGCAGCCCGCGCCACACCAGGTGGTAAAGCATCACCGGCACCAGTGCGTACATCACGCAGGCATACGCACCACGCAGCAGGCGTTGCCAGAGCGACAGATGCATGGCCGAAGGATACCGGAGGCCGCAGGCCGACGGTTGCAAGGTGCGTCGACTGTAGAATCGCGGCATGACGCCGCCCGCACCGCCATCGCTGTCGCCACGCCACTGGTCGGGCTGGATCGGCGTCGGCATCGGCTGGCTGGCGGCGCGACTGGCATGGCCGATCCAGCGCGCGCTCGGCCATGTGATCGGTGCGCTGCTCTACATCGCCTTACCATCGCGTCGGCGCGCGGCCAGGATCAATTTCGCGCTGTGTTACCCGGAACTCGACGAGGCGTCGCGCAAGCGGTTATTGCACTCGCACTTCGCCGCGCTTGGCGTCGGTCTGTTCGAGTTCGCGCGTGCATGGTGGGGCTCGATCGCGCCGCTGCGGCGCACCGTGCGCATCAATGGACTCAAACACCTGCAGGCTGCGGTCGCGCAAGGTCACGGCGTGCTGCTGGTATCGGGGCATTTCATGAACCTGGAAATCTGCGGACGCCTGCTCTGCGACCACGTTCCGCTGGCCGGCATGTACCGCAGGCACCGCGGCGTGGTGATGGAGTGGGCCGTGCTGCGCGGACGCCTGCGCTATGCGCGCGCGATGTTCCGCCAGCAGGAATTGCGGCCGGCGCTGCGGCTTCTGAAAGATGGCGGCGTGCTCTGGTACGCGCCGGACCAGGACATGCTCGGCAAGGACACCGTGTTCGCGCCTTTCTTCGGCATCCCGGCGGCGACGATCACCGCGACCCACCAGCTCGCGCGATTGTCCGGGTGCGCGGTGCTGCCGTTCTTCCACCATCGCGAAGGCGACCGCTACGTGCTGCGCATCGAACCGCCGCTGGCGGAGTTCCCGTCGCACGACGCGACCGCCGACACGGCGCGCGTGAATGCCGCGATCGAGGCGATGGTGCGCGAAGCCCCCGCGCAATACCTGTGGATCCATCGCCGCTTCAAGCGCAGGCCCGCGGGCGCGCCGCTGGTGGACTACTGATTCACGCGCTCAGTCGCACGACCTGTCGCGCGTGGCCTCGTGCAGTTTCGCGTACTTCAGGAACGCATAGAACGCATGCACGCGCGCGGCGATGAAGCCCGCCCAACCGTTGAGGAAATAGCGCTTGATGAAATAGAAGCGCGCGAACGCGATCCACGGATACAGCAGCATGCGCAGGGAAACGAATCGCGTTCCACGAATGCGTTTGTGTTCGACCAGTCCGCTGGAATAACGGTTGACCTTGTCGACACGCACAGAAATGTTCGCCTCGCCGCGATGGCGGAATGGCGCTCGCAGATCGATGACGCTGCCCTGCACTTCCGGTTCGGCGTGCACCGGCACCGTATTCATGCGCCCACGCGAACGCCGGAACAACCGTGTCTGCCAGTTCGGCGCGGTCAGCGGATGCGGCCAGCGCCAGAACAGCCACTCCTGGCGCGGCAGGCGATAACCGTCGGCGCGCGGTGCGGCGAGTTCATGTTCGATCGCCGCGCGCGCGGCATCGGTCAGGAACTCATCGGCATCCAGCAGCAAAGTCCAGTCGTGCTGCGCGAGATCGATCGCGGCCTGCTTCTGCGCGGAATATCCGGCGAAGGCTTGCGTGTGCACGCGCGCACCGTGATGTGTCGCGATCGCGCTGGTCGCATCGGTCGATCCAGAATCGAGCACCACGATCTCATCGCAGAACGCGAGCGACGCCAGGCACGCATCAAGTGTTGCCGCGTTGTCGAGCGTGGTGACCACGGCACTCAATGGGGCGCGTTTCACTACGGCTTCGCTCATTGTGGTTTCACTCGTTGCGTCCCCGCGGCACGCGCGGCATCCGGCATGTCGTCCTCGCCGAACAACGCACCCGCATACAGCGCGGTCAGTAGCAGGGTCAGCCCGCCCCAGAAGCTCGAATAGAACGCGAGGTGCGTGTTCAGCGGGAACACCGTCACCGCGAGCGCGACCGTCGGAATCGCCGCGCGAAGTCGCGCCTGCGGGCTGGCGAATCGCCAGGCGCGGATTGCGAGCGCCGCGCCGATCAGCCACAACAGCAACCCGAGCACGCCGGTCTCACTGAGGATTTCCAGCACGATCTGATGCGCGTGCAACGCGCCGCCCTTGCCCCATGCCGGCGGCCCGAGTTGCGGAGCGCAGCCCGCGTACGCGTCGCGGTAACCGCGCGCGCCGACGCCGTTGATCGGATGCTCGCCGATCATGCACACCGCCGCTTCCCAGATCCGCAAGCGTCCCGACAACGCGCGATCGAGTCCCGCCGCATCGCCGGAGAACACCGCCTCGGTGCGCTCGATGCGCTCGTGCAGGTCGCGCGGGAACATCGCCGCGAGCACGACCACGCCGACCGCGCCGGCGGCGAACACGCCGAGCAGGCGTTTCCATCCGAGCAATCGCCAGCCGCTGAACAGCAACACCAGCATGAAGGTCAGCCACGCCGCGCGCGAACCGGCGAACAGGATCACCGCGCCCATCAGCATCGCGACGCCGATCCAGCCGATCGTTCCGACTCGTTTCGCCGCGACGCCCAGAGGAAACGCGGCCAGGCTTGCGAGCACCTGGCCCAAGCGCAGGTGCTTGCCGAACACGCCGCTGATGCGATCCGCGTGCGCGATGCCGCCGATACCACCCAAACTCCAGCCGGTCGTCGCCTGCAGCAATCCATCGAAGGTCCACAACAGCGCGATGATCGCTATGCCGACGTACACGATGCGGCGATCGTCTTCGCGATGCACCGCGATCGCCGCGAGCCACAGGAACGGCAGGTAGCGCAGATCGACCGCCACTTCGCGCAGGCTGCGCAGCGGATCGATCGCATCGACGCTGGCTAGCAATTCCGGCAGCCAGTAACTGAAGAACAGCGCGCTGGTCAGCGCCCATGCCTCGCGGCTGAGCAGGGCGTCGCCGCCACGGAAGCGGCGCAGGCCCAGCCAGACGATCGTAATGATCGCACCCAGCGACAGCACGCCATCGGCCACGCCTGGCCACGGCCACGTCGCGACGAACGCGAGCACCGCCCACGGCGCCCAGCGTGCGCGCGGTGTGGGCTCAGGCATTGCCGGCGACGAGGCTTGCATACACTGAGAGCGTATCGCTTTGCATGCGCGCAAGGGTATAACGATCCGGCAGTCGAATCGTCGGTCGCGGCGCGTCAAGCAGCGACTTCGCACGCGTGGCGAGTGCATCCGCATCGCCGAGCGGAACTGCACCGGCCGGAAACAGCTCGCCGAGCGATTCACCGACGCCACCGTGATCCCAGCCGAGCACCGCGCGCCCGCTGCACAAAGCTTCGAGCACGGTGCGGCCGAACGATTCGGGTTGATCGGACAATTGCAACACCAGCTCGGACATCGAATACACCGCGCGCATCTGCGTCAGTGGCGGGGTGTACGCAACAACATCGTGCAGGCCCAACGCGTCGCCCTGCGCGCGCAGCTCACGCACGTACTTCTCGCGTCCCTGTTGTACGACGCCCGCGAATAGCAGCCGCGCATCCACGCCATCGGCGCGCAACGTCGCGAGTAGGCGCAGCGCATGCGGGTGCCCCTTCAGGCGCGTGCCGCGTGCCGGCATCAGCAGCAGGCGGCCACCGTCGAGCTGCGGGTGCGCCGCCAGGAACTCTGTGCGCCAAGCTACGTCGGGCGGCCGCAGGCGCTCCATGCGCCTGTCGGCACTCCCCACATCCATGTGGGTCGCGGCGTCGTGGTGGAACGCCTGCGGATCCACACCGCGCGGGATCACCACCAGCCGCGCCGGATCGGTTTGCGGATAATGCCGCAACGCATAATCGCGTACGGTTTCGGATACGCAGATCGTGCGTTCGCCACGCAACATCACGCCGCTGTAGCGGCCCGGCGAATTCAGCCCGTGCATGGTCGTGACGAAATGCGGCCGCGCATCCATGCCGCGAAGCGCGGCGACCGCGAGCCACGCCGGCAAGCGCGAACGCGCATGCACGATATCGGCGTCGGTTTCGCGGAACAAAGCGCGCAGGGTCGGTATGTGGCGCAGCGTGAACGGCGATTTGCGCCCGATCGGCAGCGCGATGTGTTCGGCCCCGATCGCCTGTAGAGCCGGCAACAGGCGACCGCCGGCCGACACCACGATCGCGCGATGGCCGGCATCGAGCAGGGCCGCGGCGATCTCCAGCGTGGAGCGCTCGACCCCGCCCGCATCCAGTGCCGGCAGCAATTGCACGACGGTGAGCGGGCGCGTCACGGCCCGGGAGTGGTCATCAATGCGCGCAGTCGCATCGATGAAGCGACCCACGGACGGGTCACTCGCGCGCGGCGCATTGCGTCGCGCAGCGGCTCCCGGATCCGGACATGCGCCGGACTCGGGTGCGCGAATGTTTGGACAGGATGTTCAAACATTCGCCAACCAGATCACCCGTCGATCAGCACGTACTTCGCGCCGCAGTACGGGCACTTGCAACTGCCCTCTTCCTCGATCGGCAGGTACACGCGCGGATGCGAATTCCACAGCGCCATGGCCGGCATCGGGCACGCCAACGGCAGATCCGCACGCGTGACCTCATAGCGATTTTCGGCGTTCGCCTGGGCGGATGGCTGTTGGGATGTCTGAGGGGTCATGGCGCGGTCGTTACGGTGGGTTGTCCTGCGCGACATTGTAACCCCGCGAGGCCGCCGGATCGCGACGACACCGCAAGCCGCGCGGTCACGGCGCCAGCGCTGTGAGAAAATCCGCGCATGCCCCGCATCGCCCTCGTCACCGCCATCGCCGCGCATGCGCTCGATGACGACATGCCGCCGCTGCTGGCCGCCTTGCGCGCGGCGGGCGTGCATGCGGACGTGCGCGCCTGGGACGATGCGACGGTCGCGTGGTCGCGCTACGACATCGTGCTGCTGCGCTCGGCGTGGGACTACAGCACGCGATTGAAGGAATTCCTGACGTGGTGCGAGGCGACGTCGCGCACGACGCGCCTACTCAATCCACTGCCGGTGGTGCGCTGGAACACCGACAAGCACTACCTCGCAAAACTCGAAGCAGCCGGCATCCCGATCGTGCCCAGCGTGTTCATCGAACCAGGCGAGGATGCTGGCGCCGCCATCGCGGCCTTCCTGATAGCGCATAGCAACGCCACCGAGATCGTGGTCAAACCCGTGGTCGGCGCGGGTTCGCGCGACGCACGCAGGCATCGGCGCGATGCGCTGGCAGCGATGCGTGAACACGCGCAGTTCCTGCTCGATGCCAAACGCAGCGTGTTGCTGCAACCGTATCTTCCGTCCGTGGACAGCGCTGGCGAAACCGCGCTGCTGTATTTCGACGGCGCGTACAGTCACGCGATCCGCAAGGGCGCGCTGCTGCTCCCGGACGAAGACGCGACCCGCGCGCTGTTCGCCGCCGAACACATCCAGCCGCGCACGCCCGAAGCCGACGAGCGTGCGCTGGCCGACAGCGTGATCGCGGCCTTGCCGCAGATACTCGATGCGCCTTTTCCGCTGGCTTATGCGCGGGTCGATCTCATCCGTGCCGCGGACGGAACCCCGTGCCTGCTCGAGCTCGAACTCGCCGAACCTTCGCTGTTCCTGGCCACCGATGCCGACGCTGGAATGCGGTTTGCGGCGGTGCTGCAGGCGCGGCTGGAGCCACAGGACGGCTGAAGCGCGACGCACGCTCCGCATGCGGTAAAATGGCGGCCTGCCGCCGTACTGCAGCGGCGGATCGATGAACATCCTTTCAGCGGAAGCACCCTGCATGAAGATTCTGGTCGCCTACAAGCGCGTGGTGGACTACAACGTCCGCATCCAGGTCAAGCCCGACGGTTCGGGCGTGGTCACCGATGGCGTGAAACTCTCGCCGAATCCATTCGACGAGATCGCGCTCGAGGAAGCGCTGCGCTTGCGCGAGCAAGGCATCGCGACCGAGGTGATCGTCGCCACGCTCGCTCCCGCCGACGCGCAGGCGCATCTGCGCAATGGCCTGGCGATGGGCGCGAACCGCGCGATCCATGTCGTGACATCCGATCCGGTGTCGCCGCTGACTGCAGCGCGCGCATTGTTGAAGCTTGTCGAGCGCGAGCAGCCGGGCCTAGTGATCCTCGGCAAGCAGGCGATTGATGACGACGCCAACCAGACCGGACAGATGCTCGCCACGCTGTGGGGCCGTCCGCAGGCGACGTTCGCAAGCAAGGTTGTGATCGCCGACGGCAAGGCGAGCGTGACGCGCGAAGTCGATGCGGGACTTGAGACGCTCGAAGTCGACCTGCCGGCGGTGATCACCACCGACCTGCGCCTGAACGAACCGCGCTTCATCAAGCTGCCCGACATCATGAAGGCGAAGTCCAAGCCGCTTGAGACCATAGTCTGGGCCGATCTCGGCGTGGATAGCGGGCACCAGCTCACGCCGCTGCGCTATGCCGCGCCGCCGAAGCGCCAGCGCGGCGTGATGGTCAAGGATGTCGCGGAACTCGTCGTCGCACTGAAGCAGAAGGGTCTGTTATGAGCAAGGTTCTGATCGTCGCCGAACATCTCGACGGCAAACTCAACAACGCGACTGCGAAATGCGTGAGCGCCGCGAAGGCACTGCAGGCGGAAGCCATCGACATTGTCGTGCTGGCCGCCGATCCGGCGAGCGTTGCCGCGCAGGCCGCGAAGATCGATGGCGTCTCGCGCGTGCGGACCCTTGCGAACGGCGCGAACGCGCATGCGCTCGCACAGGTACTCGCGCCGCAAATAGCCAAACTCGCCGCCGGTTACACGCACGTGTTCGGCCCATCGACGACGTTCGGCAAGGACCTGATGCCCTGCGTCGCCGCGCTGCTCGGCGTGTCGCAGGTCAGCGACGTGATGAAGGTCGAGGACGCGCACACCTTCCAGCGCCCGATCTACGCGGGCAACGCGATCGTCACCGTGCAGGTGCCGAGCGCCGATCCAGTCGTCGCGACGATCCGCACCGCATCGTGGCCGGCCGCGAACGATGGCGGCAATGCATCCATCGAGACCGCAAGCGTCGATGCGTCGCTGCCGACCCACACCCGCTTCGTCACGTTGCAGGCCGGCAAATCCGATCGTCCCGACCTGCAGAGCGCGACACGGGTGGTATCCGGCGGCCGCGCGTTTGGCTCGGCGGAAAACTTCAAGATCCTGTACTCGCTGGCCGACAAGCTCGGCGCCGGTGTCGGCGCATCGCGCGCGGCGGTCGACGCCGGCTACGTGCCGAACGACATGCAGGTCGGCCAGACCGGCAAGATCATCTCGCCCGAGTTGTACATCGCGATCGGAATCAGTGGTGCGATCCAGCACCTGACCGGCATCAAGGACGCGGGCACGATCGTTGCGATCAACAAGGACGGCGACGCGCCGATCTTCGAGGTCGCCGACATCGGCCTGGTCGGCGACCTGTTCAAGCTGGTGCCGGAGTTCGAAGCAGCGCTATGAAGCCATAACACGTCGCTGCGTTAGAATCGTGGTGCAACCGCACAGGGGCGGGCAACAAATCCATGATGGACAAGCCGATCTGGGAACCGAGCAAGGAGCGCGTCGAACGCGCGAACCTGAGCCGTTTCATGCGTTTCGTGCGCGAACAGCATCCGCATGCGGATCTGCACGACTACCGTGCGTTGTACGATTTCTCGATCCGCTATCCGGAAAAGTTCTGGACCCAAGTCTGGGATTTCTGCGGCATCAAGGCCACTGGCGAACACGATCCAGTATTGGTCGATGCCGACAAGATGCCCGGCGCACGCTGGTTTCCCGCGGTGCAGCTGAATTTCGCACAGAACCTGCTGCGCTTCCGTGACGATCGCACCGCGCTGCTGTTTCGCGGCGAAAGCGGTATCAGCTACGAGATCAACTACGCCGAATTGCACGAGCAGGTCGGCGCGCTGGCCGCGGCATTGAAAGAGCGTGGCATCGGCATCGGCGACCGCGTCGCGGGTTTCATGCCGAACCTGCCCGCCACCGTGATCGCGATGCTGGCGACGACATCGCTGGGTGCGGTGTGGTCGTCGTGCTCACCGGATTTCGGTATTGAAGGCGTGGTCGATCGTTTCAGTCAGATCCGCCCGAAGCTGCTGTTCTGCGCCGATGGCTACGCCTACGGCGGCAAGCAATTCGACAGCCTGGAGAAAATGCGCGGCGTGCTTGCGCGCATTGACAGCCTCGAATGCGTGGTCGTCGTTCCATACCTGCAGCCGTCGCCGTCGCTGGACGGCCTGCGCGATACGCTGTTGCTGCCGGACTTCGTCGCCGCGCACGCCGGAGTCGCGCCGGATTTCGTGCTGACGCCGTTCGACCATCCGCTGTACGTGATGTATTCCTCCGGCACCACCGGCGTGCCCAAGTGCATCGTGCACGGCGCCGGCGGGACCTTGCTGCAGCACCTCAAGGAGCTGGTGCTGCACACCGACCTGCGGCGCGAGGACCGCATTTTTTGCGAAACGGCCTGCGACGGCATGATGTGGCACTGGATGGTATCGAGCCTCGCGGTCGGCGCGACGGTCGTGCTGTACGACGGCAATCCGATGTACCCGGATGCGAACGCACTCTGGTATCTTGCCGACGAGCTCGACATCAGCATCTTCGGCACCAGCGCGAAGTGGATCAGCGCGAGCGAGAAGGCCGGTGCGAAACCCGCCGAAACCCACAAGCTCGGCAGCCTGCGCACAATCCTTTCGACCGGTTCCCCGTTCGCCCCAGAGAGCTTCGACTACGTGTATCGCGACGTGAAGCAACGCGTGCTGCTGTCGTCGATCTCCGGCGGCACCGACATCCTGTCGTGCTTCGCGCTCGGTTGTCCGATCCTGCCGGTGTGGCGCGGCGAATTGCAATGCCGCGGACTCGGTGTGGCGGTGCAGATCCTCGACAACGATGGCACGTCGCTGCGCGAGGCGACCGGTGAACTTGCCTGCGTCGCGCCATTCCCGTCGATGCCGATCGGATTCTGGGACGACGCCGACGGCAGCAAGTACCGCATGGCCTACTTCGAACACCATCCGGGTGTGTGGTGCCAGGGCGACTATGCGCGCCTGACCGAACACGACGGCGTGATCATCCACGGCCGTTCCGACGCGACGCTCAATCCAGGTGGCGTGTGCATCGGCACCGCCGAGATCTATCAACAGGTCGAACAACTCCCCGAAGTGCTGGAAAGCATCTGCGTCGGCCAGGATTGGCAGGACGATGTGCGCGTGGTGTTGTTCGTGCATCTGCGCGAAGGCATCGCGCTCGACGACGCACTGTGCGACCGCATCAGGAAACAGATCCGCGACAACACCACCCCACGGCATGTGCCCGCGAAGATCCTGCAGGTCGCCGACATCCCGCGCACCACTTCAGGCAAGATCGCCGAACTCGCGGTGCGCGATGCGATCCACGGGCGGCCGGTCAAGAACGCCGATGCGCTAGCCAACCCGCAGGCGCTGGCGTATTTCCAGCGCATCGACTGACGGATCGGACGACGCATGATGCCTTCCGGAGAGCAGAACAGCAGCGCGGCCAAGCCGATCGAGCTGACCATCCTGATGCCCTGCCTCAACGAGGCCGGTACGATCGAGGCCTGCGTTCGCAAGGCAATGGCGTTCCTGCAATCCAGCGGCATCGGCGGTGAAGTACTGATTGCCGATAACGGCAGCACCGATGGATCGCAGTCGCTGGCAACAGCGGCAGGCACACGCGTCGTCGCGGTGGCTGAAAAAGGCTACGGCGCCGCGTTGATCGGCGGCATCGCCGATGCACGCGGTCGCTGCGTGATCATGGGCGACGCCGACGACAGCTACGACTTTTCCGACCTCATGCCGTTCGTGCAGCGCTTGCGCGACGGCGCCGACCTGGTGATGGGCAACCGTTTCCGTGGCGGCATCGGACCTGGTGCGATGCCGTTCCTGCATCGCTATCTTGGCAATCCGGTATTGAGCTTCCTCGGACGCATGTTCTTCCGGATCCCGATTCGCGATTTTCATTGCGGACTGCGCGGCTTCAACCGCGATCGCATCCGCGACCTGAATCTACTCACCACCGGCATGGAGTTCGCCAGCGAAATGGTGGTCAAGAGCGCGCTCGCGCACTATCGCGTCGAGGAGGTGCCGACCACGCTCCGCAAGGATGGCCGTTCGCGCCCGCCGCACCTGCGCACCTGGCGCGACGGCTGGCGGCACCTGCACTTCCTGCTGATGTTCTCGCCGCGCTACCTGTACATGCTGCCGGGCCTGGCGCTGTCGCTGGCCGGAGCGTCCGGCTCGATACTGCTGTACCGCGGGCCGTTGCACGTCACCCACGGAGTAACGCTGGATGTGCACTCGTACGTGTTCTTCGTATTCCTCACCGTGATCGGTGCGCAGTTCCTGCTGTTCGGGGTGATTGCGCGTTCGATCGCCAGTAC
>JANXZP010000173.1 GCA_025355485.1 Pseudomonadota bacterium | reverse complement strand
TGCCGCCGAAGATCGGCGACGAAGCGCAGGCCTACAACGACGCCCGCTGGCTCGCGCGACGGCACGACCTGATGGCGTTCCTGATGAGCCTGTACATCGAAGCCGACCAGAGCGACGACGCCCACATACGCGAACTCAAGCCCGCAATCGTCGCGGCGGTGAAGGCGGTTCCGTAAGATCGCGACCGGACCGAAGGATTCATGGACGACAACGTGCAATTGCGGTCGCGGGTGCGGCGCCTCGAAGCGGTGCAGGCGATGCTGTTGCACGTCGGCCGGCTGTCGTGCACCAGCCACGACCTCGACGGGTTCCTCGCGGCTGTCCACGAAGCGGTCGGCCGCATCCTGTACGCGGAGAATTTTTTCGTCGCGCTGTACGATCCCGCCGATTCGACCATCCGCTTCGCCTACTTCGTCGATGAGATCGATCCGCCGGAAGACCCGACGCACCGCTACCCATTGCGGGCGCCCAACGATTCGGCGACAGCGTGGGTGATCCTCAAGGGCGAGCCGTTGAACCTGACGGCCGCCGATTTCACCTTGAGCCACTGGAACTGGGCATCCCCGGAATGGCAGACCGGTACCGATGCCGCGCACTGGATCGGCATGCCGCTGCGCCTGAGCGATGGCAGGATCCTCGGCGCGCTGGTCATCCAGAGCTACCACGCGGATCGCATGTACACCGATGAAGACGTGGCGCTGTTCGGCCAGATCGCCGATCACATCTCGACCACGCTCGAGATCCTCACTGCCACCCAACGGCTCGAACAGGCCATCACCGAGCGCACGCGGCAGCTCAAGCTCGAAGTGAGCGAGCGCCGCAAGGCCGAAGAACTCCAGCGCGGCATCTACGAGATCGCCGCGCTATCGGCGACCGACGCGACCCTGGACGAGGTGTACCGCACCGTGCACGACGTCACCTCGCGTCTGCTGTACGCACGCAACTTCTTCATCATGCTGCATCACGAGGAAGAACAGGAATTCAACTTCCCGTATTCGGTCGATGAATTCGAGGACACGTTTCCTCCCGACCAGCGCTTTCCGATCTGGCGCGGCCTGACCTCTTATGTGGTGCGCACGCGCCAGCCGCAACTGGTCGATCGCGAGCGCCGCGCGCAACTCGTGCTCGACGGTGAAATCCAGGAGTCCAAGGGCCATCTGGGTTTCTATAGCTGGATGGGTGCGCCGATGATCGTCGCCGAACGGGTGTACGGCGTGATCGTCGTGCAGAGCTACGATCCGGCGATTCGCCACGACGAGGCCGATCTCGCCCTCCTCGCCTACATGGCGACCCACGTCGCAGGCGCGCTGTCGCGACGCGATGCCGACGTGCGGTTGCGCGAAGCCGCCGAACAGCTCGGCCGCCGCAACGTGGAACTGACCAGCACACTCGACCAGTTGCGCGACACCCAGGGCGAACTGGTGCGCCAGGAAAAACTCGCGTCGCTCGGTGGCCTCGTCGCCGGCATCGCCCACGAAATCAACACGCCGCTCGGCATCTGCGTGACCGCGACCACCCACGTGCAAAGCGAGCTGCGCCAGTGGCGCGCGTGGCACGAAACCGACAACTTCGATGCGACAAAAATCGACGTCATGCTCGACGATCTCGGCGTCGCCATGCACATCCTCGACAACAACATCCGCCGCGGCGCGGAACTCGTGCGCTCGTTCAAGCAGATCGCGTCGGATCAATCGTCCGGCCAGCGACGCACGTTCGACCTCGCCGCCTACCTCGACGAAATCCTGTTGTCGCTGAAACCCAAGCTCAAGCACGCGCCCTGCACCGTGCAGGTGGATTGCCGGCCCGGCATCGTGATGGACAGTTTTCCCGGCGCTCTGTCGCAGGTGGTGACCAACCTGGTCATGAATTCGCTGTTGCATGCCTTCGATGGCCGCGACAGCGGCACGATCAGGATCGCGTGCGGAACCGATGGCGATGATGTCGTGCTCGATGTGTCCGACGACGGCATCGGCATGAGCGCAGACGACCTCAAGCGTTTTTTCGATCCGTTCTTCACCACCAAGCGCGGCAGCGGCGGAACCGGCCTGGGCGCGCACGTCGTGTTCAACCAGGTCACCAACGTGCTCGGCGGAACGATCCGCGTCACCAGCGCACCCGGCGCCGGCATGCAGGTGCAGATGCGGATGCCACGCACGCGCAGCGAGGCTGCGATGGCGGGCTGAGCGCGGCTTTTTGCATGGGCCAGCGGCGAAGCGGCCGCGTGCGTGAACGTGGGACGCAGGTCGCTGATGCAGGCGACACGGCTGTGCCTATACTGCAGCCATGGAACCGGGGGATGGCCTTGCTGAGCGGGGGGCGCGCGACTACTTGATCTTCGCGTACCGGCTGGTGTTGTGCACGCTGTTGCTGATCCTGGTCTCATGGCTCGCAGCGGCCGCACAACCCAACCAAGGTTACGTGCCGATCTGGCCGTCGGGCGGTATCGGGCTCGGGTTGCTGTGGCGCCATGGCGCGCGCTACTGGCCGGCTGTGCTCGCAGCGGGCACGTCATTGAGCATGAGCGTGGGAACACCGCTGCTGATCGCGCTGGGCGTCGGCTGGCTGCTGGTGCTGATCGTGATGGTGGCACTCTACCTGCTGCATCGCTGGCATGTCGACGTGCTGCTGGCGGACATGAGCCAGTTGATCCGTTTTCTGCTCGCTCTGGCTATCGCGACTTCGCTGTCGGTACCGATCTACGGGCTCCGCATGGCGCTGGTATTCGGCTATGCGCCGCTCAAGGCGCTCGCCTTCGGCGCGGATTATTTCCTTTCGGCGCTGCTGAGTTTCCTGATCTTCGCACCGCTGGTCGTCGCCTGGTCCGCGCGCACGTTCGATCGTCCAGCGAAACGCTGGATGTTCGCGATCGGCATGGCGTCGATCGCGGTCGGTGGCTGGTGGGTGGTGCTGATCGATCCGCAACTGCAGGATCGGCTGCTGTTCCTGATGCTGCCGTTCGTCGTGCTGTGCGCGCTGAGTGCGCAGATCGGCGGCGCGGCTGCGGCTGCGGCGTTGCTGACGATGGTCATGGCCGCGATGGCGCGCTCGCCGGTGCCGATCACCGACAGCATCCTGCGCACGCTGTTCGCGCTGGTCGCGGTGCTGACTGGCTATCTGGTCGCTGCCGCTTTCAGGGAACGCGAACACGTCGCGGCCGAGATGGACACGCTCGCGCGTCACGATGCGCTGACCGGCCTGATGAACCGTTTCGAGTTCGAGAACCGGGTCGCGAATGCGCTGCGCGACAGCGAGCGGCAATACGCCTTGCTGTATCTCGACCTCGACCAGTTCAAGCTGGTCAACGATACCTGCGGGCATCTTGCCGGCGACCACATGCTGCGCCGGCTTGCCGCGACGATCGGCAACGCCTTGCCCGACAATGCCATCCTGGCCCGACTCGGCGGCGACGAGTTCGGCTGCCTGTTGCCGGACGCGAATACCAACGACGTGCAGGCCGCCGCCAGCCGGTTGCATGAAGCGATCAATTCCTTCGAATTCCTGGTCGGCGAATTGCGCTTCACCGTCGGTGTGAGCATCGGCACGACCTTCATTTCGGCCGGCGAGGATCAGTCGCCGGACGACGTGCTCGCGCGCGCCGACGTCGCCTGCTATGCGGCCAAGGAACACGGACGCAACCGCACGCATGCCTACGATCCCTACGACCAGGGCATGCAGGGGCGCCACTCGGAGATCCAGCGCATTTCGCAACTGCAATCGGACCTGGCGAACGGCGTGTTCGAACTCCACGCGCAGCGCATCATCGACCTGCGCGACCCCGACGACAGCGCGCCGTTCTACGAAGTCCTGCTGCGCCACGCGCAGGGCGTACCCGGCGAGACGATCGAGTCGGTGATCGGCATGGCGCAGCGCTACGGCCTGCTCGCGCAGATCGATCGCTGGGTGCTCGAGCTGTCGGCCAGCTACCTCGAGAATGCGTCCGCAACGAATGTGCGGCTCAGCATTAATATCGGTGCGACGACGCTGGATAGCGAGGGCTTCGAAAATTTCGTGCTCGCGCTGCCGGCGCGCTATGCATTCGATGCGAGACGGATGGTGCTGGAAATCACCGAGGCGGTCGCGGTGCAGAACCTCACCCGCGCGGTCGCGACCTTGCGTCGGTTCCGCGAACACGGTTTCGAGATCTCGCTAGACGATTTCGGCACTGGCGTGGCGAGTTTCGGCTACCTCAGCGACCTGCCTGTGAGCATGGTCAAGATCGACGGCCGTTTCGTGCGCGACATGGGCAAGGATCCGACCGCCGAGGTCGTGATCGAATCGCTCGCGCGAGTCGCGGCCTTGCGCGGCATCACCTGCGTGGCCGAATGGGTCGAGGATCTCGCCATCCTGCCGAAGCTGCGCAAGCTCGGCGTCACCTACGCACAGGGCTACGCGATCCACCGGCCCGAGCCGCTGCTGTCGATTGGTGCGATCCGGGTCAGCTGAAATATTGGTGGGTCGTCCGAGATTCGAACTCGGGACCAGCGGATTAAATGTTCCCTTTTAAATCAACAACCTATTGATGCATAAGGCTATCATTTGTTAGCAGACATTAGCCTGTTTTACTTTGTCATCAATAACTTACGTTAGCTGATGGCAACACACAAAAACTGCGCGGTGTACCTCTGGTGTACCGCGCTTCGGTTCCATGTCCGATGGCTGGCGAAGAAGATCGTTTACGGATGTTGGCGATGGGTGTGCTTGGCCCGCAGCATCAGCACGCGCTTGCCGTCGAAGGAATAGACAAGTCGGTAGGGCAAGTCGGTCATCACCCGCTCGTGCTGACCGCTCGCACCGACCGCCCAAGCCCGTGGCAACTGGCCAATTGTTTCGGCACAGCTCTTGATCCGATCGGGATGGTTCAACGCCAGATCCCATTCGCCAACTTTTTCGAAATACTTTTCGATCGAAGCAATGTCGTCGTCAAAGTCGTCGGTGTAATCGACCGGGTACGTTTTGGGCTGATTCACGCGCCGGCCTCGCGGCGCCGGCGCACGAGTGCGGCGCGCCGCTTGGCACTGCGCTGATCGAACTCGGCCTGGGTGTAGATCGTTGCGGTACCGCTCGCGACGCGAGCGAGGGTGGCATCGGTTTCTGCTTTCAGCCAGCGCCCATAGTCGTTCGCTTGCACCATCGCCTGGCGTCGATCCTCACGCGCCGGACGCAATGCGGCCGGCTGATAGGTCGAACTCTTCACTACCACGTTGCCCAGCGACACGTCGACGGCCCGCAACTGGCGCAATGCGCTGTCGGCGGTGCTGAACACGCGCATCTCGCCTCCCTTGGTGGCCAGCACGCGAACATAGTTTTTGCGCAACAGGAAAAAAACCTTGTAGCCACCCTTGACACCGATCACCTCGGTGTTGGCGTCGGACAGCGCACCGGCATCCACCAGCTGTCGGACTTCGGCCAGCTTGACGGGCACGGCGGCGGCCGAAGCGGCGGTGTGCAGACGGTTCATGGCATCACACCCTACTGTTAATGTGTCACCAGTATAACATTAATACGGAAAACACAATCCAGATCCATCGTGCCCGACCGCTGAGTACGACGGCTCTAAAAACGACGGCCACAGGCCGTCGTGCACGTCGCAGGCGCGACCAGCGCCGAGAGGGCGATCAGCGTCCAGCGCTGAATGACCCAGACCGCTGCAAGCGGCCGCGACGCGACGGCACGATACGTTCTTGCCTTCGCATCGATTTGCCGCGAACGCTGGGCTGTGACGCGAGCCTATCGGCCGCCGTGAAACGCGCTCATGCACGGTTCTGCCGGATGGCGGCGAGCGTGGTGGTCGTAAAATACAAATCCAGTTCGGCGCGGCACCGCAGTTAGGCCAGGTTGTCCACTAAACCGTAGGAACTATCCCGTCCGCTGCAACCCCGTTGTTAGCCGCGCGCGCGCCGGTAGTGCATAGCGACTGCGCAGTTGCGAAGCGGCGTCGACGAGACCAGCTCCAGCCGTCGCGTGCTGGGTAGCCCGCTCTGGTAAAGGGTCGGGCCGTGACCGGCGATCCTAGGGTGGACGAGGAACTTGTACTCGTCGATCAGATCCAGCCGGTCCAGCTCGGTCGCGAGCTTGCCGCTACCGAGGAGCACGCCGGCTGGGGTCGCCTCCTTGAGCTTCTGCACGCTCGTGCGCAAGTCGCCGGCGATGTGGTGGCTGTTGGGCCACGGGAAGTCCGTTCGCGTCGACGACACCACGTACTTCGGCTTGGCTTCCAGCTTGACCGCCCACTCGCGCATCGCCGGCGGAGCCTCTTCGTCGCCGCGAGCGACCGCCGGCCAGTAACCCTCCATCATCTCGTAGGTGACGCGGCCCCAAAGCATCGCCCCGCCCTCGTCCAAAAGGCGGGTGAAGAAAGCGTGAGTCTCGTCGTCGGCGATTCCCTCCTGGTGGTCGACGCAGCCATCCAAGGTGACGTTGAGGCTGAAGGTTAGAAGTCCCATGCGAGCTTACTCAGAGTTGGGCGTTCCGCTGTATTGTGGCTTGTCGACGAGTACCTCGCAGCGGCTAACTAGTATTTATACGGCGAAATGTTAATACCAGCGGCGCGCGCTTCGAGGCTGCGGTGGAGAGCAACCTCGACGCATTCTTCATTCTCGAACCCATGCGCGATGCGGCTGGCGACATCCAGGATTTGCGCTACGTGCTGCTCAACGCCCGCGCCGAGCGTACGCTCGGGCGACCGCGTGCCGAGGTCATCGGCCATGGCATGTGCGAGCTGTTTCCCGAACTTCGCAGCGATGGAATGCTGGCCAGGTATGTGCGCGCCATACAGACCGGCGAACCGGTTGTTGAAGAGCGCAGTGCGGTCGCGAATACCGGCCAGACCCGCTGGTATCACCTGCAGGCGGTCAAGCTCGGTGACGGCCTAGGAGTCACCGTACGTGACATTACCCGCGCCAGGCAGGCCTCCGAGCAGGCGCGCCACCAGGCTATCCACGATCCGCTGACTGGATTGGCGAACCGCGCAGGATTCGCGCTCTCACTGGCCGCAGCGATCGCCGATGCCAGCAAAGATGGCCATGTCGTCGCCGTTGCGTTGCTCGACTTGGACGAATTCAAGCCGATCAATGACAACCTCGGCCATGCGGCCGGCGACCAGGTGCTGCAACATGTCGCTGCCCGATTGCGCGACAGTGTGCGACCGAGCGACAGCATTGCGCGCCTCGGCGGCGATGAGTTCGTGCTGGTTCTCCCGAACCTCGATTACCCGGCAGGCGCCGAGGTCGTCGCCCGCAAAGTGATCGCGCAGATTGCAAAGCCCATGCGGGTGGAAGGTCGCGATCTCGTGGTTACGGCCAGCATCGGCATCAGTGTCTATCCACATGACGGTTCCGACGCGACCTTACTGCTCAAGGCCGCCGACGCCGCGATGTACCGTGCAAAGCGTGCGGGTCGCAATCGCTATGCGATCCACGTACCGGAGTCGGGGACCCCTGACCCCTCGGCGCCATAGCGGCGCCTCAAAAGCGTTTCCTCTCGGAGGACGTGTACCGTCAATGACGTCGAGTTCGTCATTTGCATGCCCTGCCGTGTCGCGTTCGTCGTATTGTGTGATCCATAACTTCGAGGCCAGCTTCTGTGTGTAATCTCGCTCAGTTCGCTTGTGGTGCTATGCCCGCATCAAGTTGCTCGATCATCGCCGATGGTGGCTGTTCGCTTTCTTGCAGCCGCTTGGCTACTGCGGCGGCTTGACGCATCACTCGCAACATGTTGCCCCCGGCGAGTTTGGAGAGAGCCTCATCGCTCCATCCGCGTCGCGCGAGTTCGACAAAGAGCGCCGGAAAGGTGTCGACACCTTCGAG
>JANXZP010000126.1 GCA_025355485.1 Pseudomonadota bacterium | reverse complement strand
CACCGGCGAACCGTTGTTCATCAACTGCACGATCATCGGTGCCGAGGTCGTGTTCACCGGCAGCACCTGGTTGTTGCCGGACACGATGGTCAATGCGGGTGGAATCACCACTACGTTGGTAGCGAAGGCGGTGAATGACGTGCTCGGAGCGCATTCCCTGTTCGGCCCCGGGCATGCAACGAGGGTCACCGTGCCGGGTGTCGTGGGCAGGACCAGTTGGGTGCTCGCCTCGCCCAGCGCGTCGGTTGTTACCAGAGCCGAGGTGACATGGCCATTGCCGCTGCTGATCATCACGAACTGGATGGAGACCCCGGGGATCGCGGTCCCGGTGAAATCCAGCAGGCGGACTTTCAGCGGGACTGGCAAGGTCGAGCCCGGCGCGCCGGACTGCATGTTGCCTGCCACCGTCAGCAGCGACGCCGTGTCGATGGTGTTGCTGTCGATGCGGACATCCCGGGTGAAGCTCACCGGCCCAGGCACCTGGGTGGAGGTTGCCGATCCGGTGAAGACGATCTTCGCGCTGCTGCTGACATCGGATGCCTGGATCGTGTAAATGCCGTTCAGCACGCAGGTCGCGCCCGCGGCGACGCTGGCACAGGTGGTTGTCGCGGGAGTCGTCTGCGCGCTGCTGACCTGCACGTTGGTCAGCGCAATCGAGCCGGCATTGAGCGCGGTGACGATTATTTGCGCGGTGTCGCCAGCGGTCGTGGTGCCGCTGTGGTCGACGTCCACCACGTTGTTGATGTCCACGAACACGCTCATCGCAGCGCCGCCGGCCGTCGCCACCGGGGTGACGACCGGCGCGCCGTTGTCGTGGTTCGTAGCCGATCTTGTTACGTCCGCATTGAAAATGATCTGTCCGCTGGTGGCATCGGCGTTGGTCACGGTGTGGGTGCCGGTCAACACGCAGCTTGCGTTCGGGGCGAGGGTGGCGCAGCTGGCCGAACCGGGCGTCAGCAGCGACGAGGTGATCAGCACGCTGGTTGCCGCGATGGTGCCGGTATTGGTCGCGGTCGCGGTGTAGGTCAGTACATCGCCCACGGTGACGGTTCCGGAATGATCGTTGTCGGCGTTGGAGGCAAGCGCATTGATGAGGTTCAAATTCGCAAACCCGCTGGCCGGGGAAACCGATTGGGTCACGCTGTAGCTCAGTGGCCCGGGAACCTGGTCCGAACTCGCGGTTCCGGTATTGGTGACGTGCCCAGCGCTGACATCGGCCGGGGTGACCGTGTAGTCGCCGTAAAGTACACACGTGGCGCCGGCCGCGAGGGTCGCGCAGGTCGTGCTCGTGGTGGGCGAAAGGGTCAGATCGCTGACGTGAACATTGGTGAGACTGCCGGTGTTGTTCTGGTTGGTCGCGGTGACTTTGTAATGGAACACGTCGCCCGCGGTCGGGGCGTTACCGTTGTTGTTGTCGAAGCCCAGTTCCACGTAAACCGTCATCTGGTCGCCGAACACTCGCGTGATCACTGTGCTGGACACGCTTTGGGTTTCGTTCGATGTCGCCCGTCCTTCGTCTACGACCTGTCCGCCGGTGACGTCCGCAGCGGTTACCACATGCGAACTGGTTTGCGTGCAGGTGCCGTTCACCGCGACCGTCGCGCAGGTATTGACCGAAGTGGTGAAGATATCGTCGACCTGTACGTTGGTCAGCGGCACGCCGCCCGTATTGGTCATGGTGATCGTGTAATGCAGGGTATCGCCGAGGGTGACGGTGCCGCTGGTGTCGTTGTCGCTGAAGCTGGTCAGCACGTTTCGCACGTTCATCGACGCGTTGCTGCCGGTGGCGAACACAGGGGTATTGAGATTGCTCGTGATTGGTCCGGGGACTTCGGTGGAGGTGGCCGATCCGGTGTTGCTGATATTGCCGGCGTTGGCATCGGCGGTGGTGACGGTGTAGGTGCCGGTCAGGGTGCAGAAGGCACCCATGTTCACGGACGGGCAATTGATCGAGGTCGGGGTGAGCAGCGGGTCGCTGACCACGACATTGGTCAGCGGCACGGTGCCGGTGTTCCGCATGTCCACGACGTAGGTGAGGATGTCGCCGGCGATGACGGGTTGGATCGTGCCGGTGGGATTGCCATTCTTGAAGTCCAGGGACTTGCTGACCGTCATCGCGGCTTGTGCAAAAGCGCCGGCACTCCAGCCCAGCCCCGCGAGGGACAACACGACCAGCACGCCGATCCGCAGGCCGCGCACGAATGACATCCGCCGAACCGACATGCGCCCTGGTTCTTGCGCGGACGTGCGCCTGACTTGCGTTGTTTGCGTCATCGCACTCAGCTCAGTGCATGTGCCTGCGCGCGCTGTGGAAATGCTCATGAGCCGACTCCCCTGTGACGGTCACATTCCCATGCGCCGGTTTGGTACGGGTTGTGCTCGTCGATTGATCGCGTGCCTGCAAGGCGACGCGACAGTGGGCGAGTTCAATCGCGCCACGCGCCGGGCATTCGCTCCCGCGCGTGTTGCCGCCAACTCCGGCCACGTTCTCGCTAACGTGGCCGGTTCGTTACAGCCGTTTCTCAGAACTCCATCCGGAAACCGATCGACAGGTTGTCCTGCGAGATGCCGCTGCGCCCCACCGCGCGGTTGTAGAGGATGAAACCCGAACGTCCCTGCGGGAACACGAACGACATACCCAGGCCGAGCCGGAAGTAGTTCGCATCCAGCTTGTCGCCCTTGATCAGGATCGGCGTATTGGTCGGGTCGTCGATGAAGAACGCGGTGAACGCGCCAGGGTCGCTGTGGAAGTCGTGCTGCCATTCGAGTTCGGCATGCGGAATCATCACGCCCCAGCTCTGGCTTGCGGTGTAGTCGACCTTGCCGCCGAGGATCGTGTTGGACGAGGTCTCGGTGCGCGCATTCAAGCGCAGGCCTAGGCCGCTGCCGGATGCGCTGGCATCCAGCTGTTCCTGGAATCCATCGAAGTTCTGATGGCTGTACTGCGCTTTTCCATAGAAGCCGTACGACCATTGCTTGCTGCTGAAATCGCGACCGAAGGTGATCGAGCCGGCGATGCCATCGCCATTGGAATTGGCCTTGGCGATCTGGTTCACCGAAGTCGAGCTGCCGCCTGGAAGCGGCAACGTGTACGCGATCAGCCTGCGCGAATCGAAGCTGTTGCGGCTCCAGGTCAGCACGCTGTCGAGGTACCAGTTGCTCTGCTGGTACCAGGTCGCGTAGCCACTGAAGCTCCAGCCGTCCGTCTTCAGGGTGCCCTGGCCGGCGTCGAGGCTGGTGTTCTGGCGTGTGTAGCCCAGCGCTCCGCCGAGCACCAGATGATCGTTCATCCGGTAATCGACGCCGAACGTGAGGCCGTGGACGTTGAGGTCGTAACCCGGCGTTGCCGCGCGCGGATTGCCGCTCTCGCGTCCGATCGTGCCGGATCCGAAGAAGCCCCAGCGCGAGAAGTCGCTGCCGACTTCCTGCTTGGGCTTGTCGTCGACACCCAGCAATACCGAGCCAATCCCGGACAGCGGCACCGTGCCGTTGAAGTCCGCGAAGCTCAGGCCGCCGAACGATGCGCCGTGCGTGCCGCCGCGCAACGCCGACATGCGTCCGGCGACGTTGGTGAACTGCGCGTTGGTCGCGGTGTGCGAAGTCTGGGACTGGGTCTCGGCCGTTTTCGGAGGCAATTGCTGGATCGCATTGGTCACCGCGGCCGTGGAAACGCTGCTCGACGAATTCAACGCCAGGCACTGGTTGAGCAGGTCCTGTTGCTGCTGCGTGCGGTTCGGCGTGTTCTGCAAGGTTGAGCACGCTGTGTCCAGCGCGACGGCGACCGCAACATCATTGGTCGTCAGCGCCGGAATCGTGGCCAGCGTGGTGTTTTCCGAGAACGTGATCTGGGCTGCGACGAATTGCGCAAATCCAGGGAAGCTCGCAGTGACCACGAACGGGCCCGATGCGGTCGGCGTGACCGTCACGCTCGCGTTGCCGCTCGCATTGGTCACGCTGCTGGTCGCCGACAGGTTGCCGGCGGTCGTACTCCAGTTGATCGTCTGGCCGACCAGCGGCACGTTGTTTCCCTTGAGCAGGATCACCAGTGGAGCCGAGGCGCTGTTCGGCGCGATCGTCTGCTTGTCGCCGGAAACGACCGTCAGCACGCCGGGAACCAACGTTCCTGTCACGGTTTCGGTGAACGTCGCGCTCGGTCCGCCGCCCGATACCTGCGCCAGCACGCTGACCGGTCCCGGCGTGAGTCCGAGGTTGACCGTGGTGCTGGCCTGGCCGAGCGCATCGGTCAATGCCGAACCGACGGTGACGCTCGCGCTACCGGAAATCACACTGAAGCTGATCGGTACACCGGACAATACGGTGACGCCGGCCGGCGGCTGAATCTGGATCGTCAACGGGGTCGGTAGCGAAGTGCCCGGCGCACCGGCTTGCGCATCGCCGCTGATCTTCAACAGCGAGTTCGCGGTGACCGCGGTCGCGTGCATGTCGACCGATGCGATGCCACCGAATGCAGTCGCGCGGAAGGTGATCGCCCCGGCGAAACTGCCGTAGGTGAAGCTGACCGGCGCGTAGCCGGAACCATCGGTGATCGAGGTACCCGAGGACAGGATCGCCGAGCCGCTGACCACGCTCCAGTTCACCGTCTGCCCGACCATCGGCGTACCGCCGCCGTCGGCCAATTCGACATCGAGTGTTGCGGTCGCGGCGCTGCCGATCAGGCCGGATTGTCCTTCGCCGCTGACGATGCTCAGGGTCGGCGCAAGGATGCTTTCGGTGAATTGCACGGTCGCGGTCGGATCGTCCGCGCGGGTCGCGGTCACGAAGACCGGGCCGAGACTGGAACCGATGTTGGTGACGGTCACGCTGGTCTGGCCGCTGCCGTCGGTGGTCGTGTTGGTGGCGCTGAGTATCGCGCCACCGGTGGCACTCCAATTGATGGTCACGCCACTGGCATCGGCATTGTTGGTGACTGCATGCACGACCAGCGCACTCGGCAAGGCTTGGTTGGGCGCGCCGGACTGGAAGTCGCCGCTCACGATATTCAGGGTGCGGACGAGCAGCGAGTTGAGGTGGAAGGTCTGGCTGAGGCCGGAGCCATCATTGCGGGTCGCGGTGACGCTCACCGGGCCTGGGGTCGGCCCGAAGTGGATCACGGCGCTGGATAGGCCCGTACCATCGGAATGACCGCCGTTGCTGACGCTGGTGACGGTCGCATCGCCGCCGGTGACCGCCCATGTCATGGGCACATTGGCTTGCGACGAGCCGCCGAGCAGAGTCTGAACGACCAGCGGGTTCGTGACCGTCGTGCTGGTGAAACCCGATTGGCCGTCGCCGGAAACGATGACCAGCGATGGCGTGACGACGTTGATGGTGAACTGCACCGCTGCACTCGGATTGTCGCTGCGGCTGCCGGTGACGATCACCGGGCCGGGACCGGGGCCGACATTGGACACATGGATGCTGGCATTGCCGGATGCATCGGTGAAACTCTGCGATGAAACGAGCGTGGCGCCGCCACTCGCGCTCCAGTTGATCGTCACCGCGCTTGCGTTGGCGCCGTCGTTGGTTGCGTGGACCGTCAGTGGTTGCGGGGCTGCGGTGTTGGCCGCGACGGACTGGCCATCGCCGCTGACACCGGCCAGCGCGCGCACTACGGATGCGGGCGGTGGTGCGAGTGGTTGTTCGTGATTGCCGCCGCCGTTGCTGGCTGCGATCGCGATCGCGGCGCCGGCCACCACGGCCGCGATGACCACGGGCGTGCTGAGGCCGCTACTCGTGCCGCCGCCGCTATCGGCTGGCGCGCCATCGGCCACGTTGAGGTTGAAGCGCGTGCTGATGAAGGTCGCGCAAGCATCACCGACGCAGCCCGGATTTTTCTGGCTGGTCGCAACGACTACGTACTCGCCAGATGCGCTTGCGTGGAAAACGGTGCTCGCCAGGCCGGCATCGCTGGTCGTGGTTTGCGCCGCGGTCGTTGCGCGGTCGGGCGACAGGGTCGCCGCGCCAGAGCCGGACACGGTCCAGTCGACTTGTTCGCCGGCCATGCCCTGGCCGTTGCGTCGCTTGAGGACGGACAGGGCAACGTCCGCGCCTGGCCTAGCGGCGATCGCGCCGGTCGCTTCCTTCAGCGGCGTGAGCGTGACCGCAGAAGCGGAACCGCCCGAAAGCGAATCGGCCGCACTACGTTGTACGCAGAGCAATCCGGCGAGCAAGAGTGCGATGACTGCGATGCGACGCAGACCGGTGGCGATGACCGCGTTCGTGCACACGGCGGATTGCGCGATGCGTGAAGTGCCCATTTCCGAAACTCCCCTGCGAGTACGGCGGTGCCGGCGCTCCCCAGCGTCGGCGGATGGAGCTGTCGTCGTCCTGCAGTCGCTTCGTGCAAGGGATCACACGAAAGCGATCCAGGCCGGTCAATCCACGCAGCGGAGCCCCATCCGCCGCGTGGCTGTTAAATACACGAACCACCCTATACGAGGGTGGCTCGCTTGAATCAAGTGGCTGGGGGCTGGATCAGAACTCCAGCCGTATGCCGATTGCGAGATTGTCCTGGGTAATTCCGCTGCGCCCCAGAGTTTTTTCGTAGTAGAAGAAGCCCGAGCGGCCCTTCGGCAGCACGAACGACAGGCCGAGGCCGAGTCGGAAGTAGTTGGTGTCGATCGGATCGCCGGTCACCTGGATCTGGGTCGAGGTCGGGTCGTGCAGGAAGCGCGCGGTGATGCTTTCCGGGCTGTCCTCGAACTCGTGCTGCCACTCGACTTCGGCGTGCGGCATCAGGATGCCCCAGCTCTGGCTGGACGCGTAGTTGACCTTCGCGCCAAGCACGCTGGCGACCGACTTCAGGTCGCGGGCCTGGACCGATAGCCCTACGCCGCTTCCGTTTCCGGTCTGCAGCACTTCCTGGTAGTTGTCGAACGCGATCCGGGTGTAGGTGCCACGGAAATACGGCCCGAACGACCACGGCCCCTTGGAGAAATCGCGCCCGAGGGTGAGCGCACCAGCCAGCGTGCTGCCACTGGAATTGGCGGTTGCTGTCTGGTCCACGGTCGTGCTGCCGGCGTTGTTGGTCAGCGTGAAGATGATCCGGCGGGTGATGTTGTAGGTGTTGCTGCCGTAGGTGAACACGCTGTCCAGGTACCAGCTGTCCTGCTTGAACAGAGTCGAGTACGCCGACAGACTCCAGCCATGGGTGTCCATGCCGCCACGACCGGCATCCACGCCGGCGTTGTATTTCGCGTAACCCGCGCTGACGCCGAAGATCAGGTGATCGTTGTAGCGATAGTCCACGCCGGCGGTCAGGCCATTGGTGTGGAAGCCATAGCCTGGCGTGGCCTGGCGCGGATCGGCCGAACCCTTGCCGAAGGTACCCGCCGCGAAGAAACCCCAGCGATCGAAATCTGCACCGACTTCCTGTTTCTGCTTGTCGTCCGCCTTGGCATCGGCGAAACCGAGCAGGGCATCGCCGATCTTGCCGATCGGCATGGTGCCATCGGGCGTGCTGTAGGCCAGCCCGCCGAAGTGGGTGCCGCCGGTGCCGCTGCGCAATGCGGCGATACGCGCCTTGATGTTGTCGAACTGTTCGGTCGAGATCAGCAGAGCAGCGCTGGTCTGCAGGAACGCGACGTTGGAGAACAATTCGTCGAGCGCCTTGCGTGCCTCGTCCGGATTTGCGCCGGCCGAGAACGCCAGCGCTTCGCATTGCCGCAGCAGATCCTGTTCGGCGGGCGTCAGCGAACTGCTCGCCGCGAGCGCCGCGCAGGCATGGTCGAGTGCATTCGCGACTTCGGTCTCCTGGTGCGTCAGGCCGCCCAGATGCGAGATGCCGCCGTTCAAGCCGAACGTGACCGGGCCTGCCATAGGCGAGGTAGAGGTGGCGGTGACCGTGGCCGTGCCCGGGTTCTGCACCGACGCGGTGTTGGTCGCGCGGCCATTGCTGTCGGTGATCGAGGTCGGACTGGCGAGAATGGCGTTGTTGCCGCTCCAGTGGATCACCGCGCTCGGCACCGGCAGGTTGTTGTTGAGCAACTGCACGACCAGCGGCGCAGACGGCGTGTTGGTCGTCAGCGACTGGCCGTCGCCGGACACGATCTTCAGGCTCGCATTCGGCACCACCGAATTCGCATTGAAGATGACGCTGGCCCCCCCCGGTACGCTGACCCGAACTTGGTTGAGTCCGGCACTGCCGCCCAAGGTGTAGTGGTTGCTCGAATGACCGCCGGTGTCGGTGGTCGTGCTGCCGCCGTGCGACAAGCTGCCACCACCGCTGAGGATCTGCCACTGCACGGGAATACCGCCCAGGCTGGCGGTCGTCTGCTGGATACTCGCTTGCGCGCGCACGGAACTGGTCGCGAGATCTCCGATGCTGACCGCGACCACGAAGTCCTGCGGCAGTGGCTGGCCGGGCGCTGCGGTCTGGCCGTTGCCGCTGAGGATGGTGATCCGGTACGCGATGCTCGCTGCAACAACCGGCGTACTGATCGAACTGCTGGCCGCTCCGGTCAACTGGTTGGCGGTCGCCGTGCCGGTGTTGTCGATCTTGCCGTTGGGAACATCGCTCTTGGCGACGGTGTAAGTGCCGGTCAACACGCAGGTTGCTCCCGGAACGACGTTCGCGCAGACGACGACACTCGGCGTCGTCAGCGGATCGGTGACGTGCACATTGGTCAATGTCACGTTGCCGGTGTTGGTCGCGGTGACCTCATAGGTCAGCACATCGCCCAGCGTCACCGTGCCGGAGTCGTCATTGTCCGCGTTGGCGAGCAACGTCTTGGCCACCGTGATTGCAGGATTGCTCGTCGGCAGCGGTGCGACCGGTGTATTGAGCGTACTGCTTGGCTGCGATGTCAACTGGTTGGCAGTCGCCGAGCCTGTGTTGTCGATCGAACCCTTGGTGGCATCCTTCTTGGTGACGGTGTAATCGCCGGTCAGCACGCATTGCGCGCCGACGATTACGCTGGCGCAGATCGTCGAACTCGGCGTGGTCAGCGGATCGTAGACGTGCACATTGGTCAGCGTCACGTTGCCGGTATTGGTCGCAGTGACCGTATAGGTCAGCACGTCGCCGACGCTCACCGTGCCGGAGTCGTCGTTGTCCGCGTTGTGGGCCAGCGCCTTGGCCACGGTCATGGCGGGACTGTTCGTAGGCAGCGGCGCGACCGGCGTGTTGAGCGTACTGGTGGGTTGCGATGTCAACTGGCTCGCGGTCCCCGATCCGGTGTTGTTGATCGATCCGTTGTTGGCATCGGCCTTGGTGACGGTGTAGGTGCCGGTCAACACGCATTGCGCGCCGACGATCACGCTGGCGCAGGTCGCCGAATTGGGCGTGGTCAACGGATCGCTCACCTGCACATTGGTCAGCGTCACGTTGCCGGTATTGGTCGCGGTGACCGTATAGGTCAGCAAGTCGCCCACGCTCACGGTGCCGGAATCATCGCCGTCGGCGTTGGCGGTCAACTGCTTGACCACCGTCATCGCGGGAGCGCTCGGCGGCGGTGTCGGCGCTACCGCTGTGCGCAAGATCGAATTGAAATAGGTGCAGCCATCGCCGCAGAACTCGTTCGATGTCGCCGTGCCGGTGTTGTTGATCGCGCCATTGGTGGCATCGGTCGCGGTGACTGTATAGGTGCCGTTTAGTACGCAGCTCGCGCCGATCGCGAGGTTCGGGCAGGTCTTCGAATTGGGCGTGGTCAGCGGATCGGTGACCTGCACATTGGTCAGCGGCACATTGCCGGTGTTGGTCACTGTAACCGTATAGGTCAGCACGTCGCCCGCGGTCACGCTGTCGGAATGATCGCCATCGGCGTTCTTGGCCAACGTCTTGGTGACCGTCATGTTCGGATTGCCGGACACCGGCGTGCGAAGGGTGACGCTCTTGGTCGGAACCTGGGTCGACGCCGCCGTGCCGGTGTTGCTGATCGTGCCGCTCTTCGCGTCCGCCGAAGTCACCGTGTAATTGCCGACCAATACGCAGGTTGCGGCCGGAGCGACACTCGCGCAGACCGTGGCGTTTGGCGTGGTCAGCGGGTCGCTAACCTGCACATTGGTCAGGGTCGTGTTCCCGGTGTTGGTCGCGGTGACAGTGAAGGTCAGCACGTCGCCCGGTGTCACGCTACCGCTGCCGTCGCCATCGGCATTGCTGGTCAGCGCCTTGGAAACCGTCATTGCCGCGTAGGTGAGGACCGGCGTGCGCAGGCTCGCGCTGAAATACGTGCATCCATCCGGGCAGAACTCGTTCGATGTGGCCGTCCCGGTGTTGCTGATCGCGCCGTTGCTGACATCGGTCGCGGTGACCGTATAGGTGCCGCTCAATACGCAGTTCGCGCCCGGCGCGACGTTCGCACAGGCGGTCGCGTTCGGCGTGGTCAGCGGATCACTGAGCTGCACATTGGTCAGCGGGACATTGCCGGTGTTGGTCGCGGTGACAGTGTAGGTCAGCACGTCGCCCTGGGTGACCGTGTGCGAGCCGTCGCCATCGGCGTTGTTCGTCAATGCCTTGGCGACCGTCATCTTCGGACTGCCATACACTTGCGTAGTGACCGTGTTGCTCGACAACACGCCCGGTATGTTGTTGGCGGTCGCATTGCCGGTGTTGACGATCGAGCCGTTGGCCAGATCGGTCGCGGTCACGGTATAGCTGCCCGTCAGTGAGCAGTGTCCGCCGCTTGGGACGCCCGTGCAGGTGGTCGTATTCGGCGAGAGCAACGGATCGTTGACCACCACGTTGGTCAGTGGAACCTTGCCGGTGTTGTTTGCGGTGACGGTGTAAAGCAACACGTCGCCGACGGTGACGTTGCCCGAATGGTCGCCATCGGTGTTGCGGGTCAATACCTTGGACACCGTCATCGCCGGCGGTGGAAATACGCGCGTCCTTAGCGTGGCGGGAAAGGTTGTACAGGAATCGCCGCAGAGCTCGTTCGAGGTCGACTGTGCGGTGTTGCTGATCGCGCCGTTGGCCAGGTCGGCTGCGGTCACCGTGTAGGTGCCGACCAGCACGCAGGTCGCGTTGACCGGGACGTTCGGGCAGGCGGTGCTGTTCGGCGTGATCAGCGGATCGTCGATCGTGACATTGGTCAGCGGTACGTTGCTGGTGTTGGTCGAGGTGATCGTGTAGGTCAACACGTCGCCCGGCGTCACCGTACCCGAACTGTCGGGATCGGTGTTGCCGGTCAAGGACTTGGCCAGCGTCATGTTCAGCACCCGCGGGTAGCGCGCCGAATAGAACAATTGCTTGGTGGTGCCGCAGTTGAGAGTCGTGCAGTCGATCTGGATGCTGACGAAGCCTGGATTAGGTCCGAGCTGGATCGAGAACGGGTAGGAGGCCCCGGTGCCGATCGCAGTGAAGGTGCCGCCGGACGGCGCGGTCACGCTCGCGCCGCCGGTGCCGTCGAACGGGATGGAGACCGCGACGTCGGCGCTGCCGAAATTGCAGGTGACGCCGAAGGTGTAATTGAGTGTGCCGCCGCCGGGGCCGTTCTGCGAGGTCGGCGCGTTGGACACCAGGTCACACACCGACGCGACGGCCGCCGATGCATGCGGACTCCATGCTGCGCCGATCAGCATCAGCAGGGCGAGCAGCGCCTGCGCGAACAGACTTCGGGAAGCGTTTCGCGAGATGGAATTCATGTCAAAACGGACGGACGGCATCGACGAATGGTGCGGACGCATCGCATTTCTCCCCAGAGCATGCTTATACTCGCGGTACCCAGTATAGCGGCTCGCGCGCCGCTGCAAGGGTCGGCGCGAGTCGCGAAATCCGCCAACGGAGATTCGCATCATGACTTCGCCACTGAGTTGTCCGGTCTTCCTTCGTTTTGCCGTTCTAGTCGCCGCGATCGGGCTGACCGTCGGCTCGGGAGTGTCCGTCCCGGTCGCGCACGCGCAGAGCGTGCGCAACGCCGAAGACCTGATGATCGTCGACTGCCTGCTGCCCGGCCAGATCCGCCGGCTCGGCGCCCAGGTCACTTTCATGAGCGCGCGCCGCCCGATCCGCACGACCCAGGCCGATTGCCAGATCCGCGGCGGCGAATACGTCGCCCAGGATCGCGCGAACTACCAGACCGCCCTTAAGGTGTGGCTGGAGCCGGCGACGGCCGGCGATCCCGAAGCGATGAACTACGTCGGCGAGATCTACCTGAAAGGGCTCGGCATCGATCCCGATTACGGGATGGCGCAGCAGTGGTTCCAGAAGTCCGCCGACAAGGGCAACAACCGCGCCAAGATCAACCTCGGCTACATGTACGAGGCTGGCCTTGGCGTCACCAAGGACGTGGCGCATGCGCTGAACCTGTATCGCGAGGCGTCCGGCGTCACCAACGACGACCTGGTCTTCGCGTCCACGGTCGAGGTGCAGCTGCAGGCCAAGGAGGCACAGATCAGCGAACTCAAGCAGACGGTTGCGACCGAACACGCCACATCCGAGCAGTTGCGCGAACAGGTCAAGCAGTTGCAGACGCAACTCGACGAGCGCAAGCACGCACTGGAATCCTCGCAGCACGACTTGAACGACACCCAGGCCAAACTCGAGAAAGCGCGCACGGCAACCGGCGCAGATCTGAGCAAGGTCGATGCGATCCGCTCGCAGGTGCAGGACAGCGCCGACAAGCTTGCCGAGGCGCAAAGCGGCGACAATGCCGCCGCGAATGCGGCCGAGATCGCCAGCCTGAAAAAGCAGCTCGCGAGCCAGCGCGCGCAATTCCAGTCGCAGATCCGCGGCATGCAGGCGCGCGCACCGGCGAAGAACAAGGGCGACTATGAATTGATGAAGCTGCTCGAGAACCAGCTCGTCGACAAGCAGACCGAAGTGAACCAGCAGAACCGCGCGATCGCTTCGTTGCAGCAGCGCATCGGCAGCGGCACTTCAGGTTCGGGAACGGTACTCGCCGGATCGCTGGCGATGATCGAACCGCAGGTGCTTGTGACCCGCGGCAAGAACACCGGCGTGGTGCGTGGCGCGCCCGGCCCGCACGACTTGATCGGTCGCGTGACCCAGCCGCAGGCCGTGACGAAGGTGACGGTCAACAACCAGCAGGTCGCGGTCGGCGCGAACGGCGCGTTCAAGGCACAGGTGAATGTGCCGGCTGGCGGCGCGAGCGTGCAGGTCGCAGCGTTCACCAAGGATGGCGGTCGTTACGCGCTGGACTTCAACGTGATCGCGCAGGCGGGCGGCGGCTCGGTCGCCAGTACCAGCGGCGCGGGCGGGGTCGGCGCGGTGCCATCGAACGTGCACCTCGGCAACAATTATGCGGTGATCATCGGCAACAACAATTACCAGGACCCGGCGTATCCGACCCTGCAAAGCGCAGTGAGCGATGCCACCGCAGTGTCGCAGGTACTCAAGGCGCGTTACGGGTTCCAGGCAACCCTGCTGCCGAATGCATCGCGGCTGGAAATCCTGACCGCGTTGAACGCGATGCGCGAGAAACTCGGCCCCGACGACAACTTGCTGATCTATTACGCCGGCCATGGCGAATTGCAGGGACGCCAGGGCTACTGGATTCCGGTCGATGCGAAGGACAAAATCGCGTCGACGTGGATTTCCAACTCCGCGATCAGCGACATCCTCACCACGATCAAGTCGCGGCATGTTCTGGTGGTCGCCGATTCGTGCTATTCCGGCACGATGACGCGCGCGGGTGTGCCGAGCTTCGACAACGGTGCGATGGGCGCCGACAAGTGGACTGCATTCGTCGACAAGATGCTGAGCGGCAAGTCGCGTACCGCGTTGACTTCCGGCGGCGTGCAGCCGGTTCCGGATACCGGCTCCGGCAAGCATTCGTATTTCACCCGCGCTTTCCTGAACGTGTTGCAGGACAACAATCGCATGCTCGAGGCGCAGCGGCTGTATCGCGAAGTGTCCAGTTCGCTCGCGCTAGCGGCGATCGATTCGCCGATCGCGCAGTCGCCGGGCTATTCGCCGATCCAGTTCGCCGGCCACGAAAGCGGCGACTTCTTCTTCGTGCCCAAGGGCGCGCGGACCGCGGCGGTCGGAACCCCGCGCCGTGTGCGACCGCATCTGATCGCCGCGAACATGCTGGCGCAGCCGGCGATGTAGGGCGTCGTGTTCGATGCGTGCAACGCAAAGGGGCTTCGGCCCCTTTGTCGTGTCCGGCGTCGTCGTCGGGCGGCGTTCAGTGCGCGCTGGCCGCAGCGCGCACGATCGGTTCGAGCAGCAGTTCCACGCGCACGCGGTTTTCAGGGCCGGCGCCGACAGCCACGATGCGCTTGATGGGCACGCCGGCTTCGGCCAGATAGTGCGCGATTGCCAGCGCGCGCTGTACGGAAAGCGCCGGGTTGGTTGGGTGCGCACCGGCATCGTCGGCGCGAACGCGCACCGACACCACCGTCATCCGGTATTCGAGCAGCACCCTCGACAGCGCGGCCAGGATGTCGTGGCTGCCTGCGTTGACACCAGCACTGCCCGACTCGAAGGCGATGCGGCCGGACAAGTTGATTGCGATCCGATCGTGCTGGCGGACAATGCTGATGCCCTTGCTCGCCACCTGCTTCAGGCGGCCTTGCAGCACGTCCATGTAATAGCCGACATCCGCCGGTTCCAGTGCGTCGCGGCTGTCGCTCGCGAGCGCCTGCTTGATGCGGTTCTTGTCCTGCTCATAATTGTGCTGGTCGAGTACGGCGACAGTTGGCGCCGGTACAGGCGCTGGTGCAGGTGCAGGCGTCCGTACGCGCGGAGCAGGAATGCTGTGCGACGGTTTCGCCGTCGGTCGCGCGACCGGTGTCGGCTTGGGATGCGACGCGCACGCGGCGAGCGCGATCAGCACGACGACCGGCAGCGTGCGTGCACGCCAGCGTCCGATGCATTCGATCCGGCTACGCCGCGTCATGGCGATGGTGCTCGCGGAAGAATTCAAGGAAATCCCATGCGTGGAGCGGCTTGCTGTACAGGAAGCCCTGGCCAAACGCGACTCCGTGCGCGATCAACCATTCGTGTTGCTCGGGAGTTTCGACGCCTTCGGCCACGATATCCAGCCCCAGCGATTTCGCCATCTCGATGACGTGGACGATGACCTGGCTGGTCGCCGCCTCGGTGCCGATCGCGTCGACGAACGACTTGTCGATCTTCAGCACGTCCAGTTCGAACGATTGCAGGTACGACAGGCTGGAATAGCCGGTGCCGAAATCGTCCACCGCGACCTGATGGCCGAGGCTGCGGAATTTGCGGATCAGCGCGCGCGAGATGTCGGTGTTGATCAGCGCGCGTTCGGTGATCTCGAGTTTGATCGCACGCGGCGACAGGCGCGCCGCGGCCAGGCTGCTGGCCAGTTCGAGGCCGATGCGGTCGTTCTTGAGATCGCCCGCTGCGAGGTTGAGGTTCACGCTCATGCCGGGGAACTGGGTGAGCATTTGTTTCATGTCGCGCACCACGACCCGCAGCACCGCGAGCGTCACTTCCTGTTCGAGCCCGGCTGCTTCGGCGACCGGAATGAACATCTCCGGGCTGACCGACTCGCCGTTCTCGCGCTCCCATCGCGCCAGCGCTTCGGCGCCGACGCAACGTCCGGAAACCATGTCCATCACCGGCTGGTATTGCACCTGGATCCGGCTCGCGGCGAGCGCCTGCCGGAACTCGGTGGCGAGGCTGAGCTGGTAGCGGGAAAAACGCAGGATCAGGTAGATCCATGCGGCCACCAGCAGCAGGCCCAGCCCGGCTCCGACCGCCAGCGTTTGCGCGTGGCGACTCCAGAAATTGTCGATTGGCTCCATCGCGACCACATCGATCGGCAGGATCGCGCTGCGCGAGAATCGCGAGAGCACCCGCCGATGATCGCGATCGATCGTGACACCGGGCGGCAGCGATGCCGGCGGCGGCAGCACGACGTTCCACGGGATCGCCGACAGCCGCAGTTTTTCCACCCATAGAACGGCCTGGCGATCGTGCATCTGGCCGAGGTCCAGCAGCAGGCGCGGATCGATCGCGACGTCGTGGTTGCCATAGCGCATTAGGAACAACTGGACGCCGCCGGATTCGGTCTGCGGGCCCGGCCACCACGCGATCACGCCGGAGTCGTAGATCTTGTCGGCGTGCTGCGGCTTGAGTCCTTGCGGGAGAAAACCGACGCCGCATACGCGTTCGGTCGCTTCCCAGTAACCGATCGCGCGAATGTACGGCCGCGAAATCGCGGCCTTCTGTAGCGCCTGCAGATGCTCGTTGGAGCAGCGTGGCGCGTCGAGCTTATCGAATCCGGCCAGCAAGTCGCGGGTGTCGAGGATGATGCGCTCGGTGCGCAGTCCGAGCGAAGCGGCCAGGCCGCCCGCATACGCTGCTTCGGAGGCCACCGATTCCCGCCACAGGAACCACACGATCGACGCGAACAGCACTGCGATGCCGACCAGCGCGGCAATCGCGGAGCGGAACATGATTTTACCGCGGCGCTGCATTCCCTGGTGCGCTCAGGAATGCGCTGCGGAAGTACGAGCGGTCGCGCGCGTGTTGCGGCGGCGATACCGGCGGCCACGACGACCGTCGCAGTAAGCGGCATGGCGTCCGGATGACATTGCGATCCTCCTCTTGTGTGCCCGGTCGAGCATATCAAAGCGCAATGAAGTGGGTGCTTGTCGCAGGCAATGATCAACGTCGCTGCGAATCATCCATCAATCGACGCGCGCGGTCGGCGCCATGCGCAGCGTCGGCTCCACGATCGCGGTCGTCGTCTCGTTCATCAACTGCGCCTGCCCATCCTGGATCAGGCACTGCAATTGCATGTTGCGATTGGCCAGTGCCGTGAGCGACTGCACCCAGGCCGCGGGAATGTCGATCACGGTGAGGTTCTTCGAACGCGCAAGGCCGTCGGCGATCTTGTCCCACCAGATCTCGGCACTGCGTCCGCTGTAGCTGATGACGACGACCTGCCGCGCGCGACCGCACGCCTTGCGGATGCGTTGCTCGTCGGGCTGGCCGAGTTCGATCCATTGCTCGATCTCGCCGGTCAGCGATTTGCGCCACAGGTCGGGTTCGTCGTCGGTGCTCAGGCCGCGCCCGAATTCCAGCCGCTCATCGGCATGCAACGCGAACGCCAGCAGACGCACCATCAGGCGCTCGTTGGTTTCCGATGGATGCCGCGCGAGCGTGAGCGCATGGGTCGCGTAGTAATGCCGATCCATGTCGCTGACCTGCAGTTCGGCTTTGTAGATGGTGGCTTTGGGCGCCATGGTCCGATCGTCCTTGGCGCTTGCTGGCAGCGCAGTGGCGGGATGTGTTGTCGAGAAAAATCGGCGCCATGGTCCATGGGCCTGGCCGATCCGCGGCTTGCCGATTCACTCGCGTGGTTTCGACGCACCCTTGCGATGCGGCTTCTTCACCTTCGGAGCGAATTTCGGTTTGTCGCCACGTGGTTTAGCCGGATGCGGGCGCGGCGGAAAATTCGTGCGTTGCTCGCCGCCGCCGGCGA
>JANXZP010000118.1 GCA_025355485.1 Pseudomonadota bacterium | reverse complement strand
GTCAGGAACTGGGTCAACTGCGGGCCGAAGATTCCTCCCAGCACCAGGATCGGCGTGGCAACGCCGGCGCGACGCAGAGCCAGACCCTCTTCGAGAAAGGCGACGCCCAACTGGTCCACGTCCTGCGCGGCAAGATAGCGCGCGACCGGCACCAGTCCGTGACCGTAGGCATCGGCCTTGACGATCGCCATTACCGGCACGCCGGTGCGCGCGCGGATCTGCGCGAGGTTGTGGCCGATGCTTGGCAGATCGACGCGGATGCGCGTAGGGCGCTGCTGCGCGAAGAAATCAGAAGCCATGGCGGGCGATCTCCACGATCGCTCCCAAGGCAAGTAGCGTGTTTTCAGGCAGCAGGATTCCCATGCATGGGGAGTTTATTCGAAACTGCCCACCGAATCGCGCGCGAGATTGTCGAAACGCGTGTATTCGCCGAAGAAGCGCAGGTCGATTTTCCCGGTCGGGCCGTTGCGTTGCTTGGCGATGATGATCTCGGCGATGCCTTTCTTGTCCATGTCGGTCTTGTTGTAGACCTCGTCGCGGTAGATGAACAGGATCACGTCGGCGTCCTGTTCGATGCCGCCGGACTCGCGCAGGTCGGACATCACCGGGCGCTTGTCTGTGCGCGATTCCAGACTGCGGTTGAGCTGCGAGAGTGCGAGTACCGGCACCTTGAGTTCCTTCGCGAGTCCCTTGAGGCTGCGCGAGATCTCGGCGATTTCGGTCGCGCGGTTCTCGTTGGTGCCCTGCACCTGCATCAGCTGCAGGTAATCGACCACGATCAGGCCGAGGTCGTGGTCACGCTTGAGCCGGCGCGCGCGCCCGCGCAACTCGATCGGCGTGAGGCCGGGTTTGTCGTCGATGAAGATCTTGACCTCGGACAGCATGCGAATCGCGCTGTTCACCCGCGACCAGTCCTCGTCCTCGAGTTGGCCCGTGCGCAATCGCTGCGCGTTGACCCGGCCCATCGAGGAGATCAGGCGGAACGCGAGCTGCGATGCCGACATTTCCATCGAAAAGATCACGATCGCTTTTTTCGTCTTCAGCGCGGCGTATTCGGCGATGTTCACCGCGAGCGCGGTCTTGCCCATCGACGGGCGCGCGGCGAGGATCACCAGGTCGGTCGGTTGCAGGCCGGCGGTCATCTCGTCGAGATCGATGAAGCCGGTCGGCAGGCCGGTGACGCTGCCTTGGTTCTCGAATCGCTCGGTCAGGACCTGGAACGCATCCTTCATCGCATCGCGCAGCGAAACGTAATCTTTGCGGCCCTTGTCGCCGATCTCGGCGATCTTGAACACGCGCTCCTCGGCCCTGTCCAGCACTTCCTTGATCGCGCTATTGCCGGGCTGGAAGCCGTCGTTGACGATCTCGGTTCCGGCCTCGATCAACTGCCGCAGCACCGCCTTCTCGCGCACGATCTCGGCGTAGGCGTTGATGTTCGCGGCCGACGGCGTGGTGCTCGCGAGTTCGATCAGGTAGGCGCTGCCGCCGATCCGGTCGGCCATGTTGTTGGTATCGAACCACTCGCCGAGGGTGACCACGTCGAACGGCTTGCTCTTCGAAGACAGATCGCAGATCGCCTGGTAGATCAGCCGATGATCGTTGCGATAGAAATCGTCGCGATCGAGCTGGTCAGCAACATGATCGAGCGATTCCGGCGCCAGCATCAGCCCGCCCAGCACCGCCTGTTCGGCTTCGACCGATTGCGGCGGCACGCGCAGCGCTTCGATGCGGCCATCGCCGCGTTCGTCGAACCGTCGCGCGTCGGGATGCAAGCTGGAACGTGTGGCCATTGGGTTCTCGCGCGGGTGCAGCAGATGGCGGATCGTGTCGGTCATCGTGACGACTCGTTCATGGTAACGGCCTCGGGCGCGTAGCGTTGCAGACAAGTCTGTGGATAACACTGGGATATCTCATCGCCTGCGACTTGGAGTGGCCGGTAATGCACGGGAAACTACGTTGTATGCTGCAAAGAGCCTGCCCCGGGAAACGCGCATGACACCGAACGTCCGCGAGTTGAAGCGCGTCCCTGTCCGCCTGGCCTGGTCGCTCATCCTGCCGGTCCTGTTCCTCATCGCGCCAGCCACGCACGCCGATCCGCTGGATACGGTGCTGGACGTGCTCTACAAGGCTGGCGTCATCGATGGCAACGTGCATGCGGCCAAGCCGCTGATTTCCTGCCTGGCGAGCGGAAAGAACGTGCTCGATTGCACCGCCGGCAATGCGGGTCAGTCCGAACTCGCAAACGATCCGCAGGTGCAGAACGTCATCACGATCTACCAGGCCTTCCAGCAACACGACTGGTACACGGTGCTGAAAAAAGCCGGCATAACCGTCGGCTGCGCACTGATTCCCGGCGGCGAGGTCAAGGACGTCGCCTGCGGCGAGCTCGGCAAGATTGCAATGGCTGCGCTCAACGGCATCGGGTCGGTACTTGGCGCGGTCGGCAATTTCGTCGGCAGCATCTTCGGTGGCGGCAGCGATCCGCCGCCGATGTCGGAAGAGAACTACTACACGCTCAACTTCATGCCCTGGTACCACTGGTCGGTGGTGCACCAGCTCGACAACGACACGCCGGCGAACAACCAGGTCCTCAACGCGCCGATCCCGGCCTGCGTGGATTATTTCTACCACCACACCTACAGCAAGAAGGATGCAAACAAGGCCTGCGGCGACCTGCGCACGCGGCTCAACAACACCGGTTACGCGATCGGCAACGCATTCCGCGATGAGACGGAAAGCTACTTCCAGCTGCACTTCGCACCGAAAGTCGAGGAATGGGCGGAGATCTCGTTCAACAACAACGACAACATCAACATCTACGCCAAGCAGGCAATGAGCACCTGCCTGTGGGACGAGCGCAAACTCATCCCGTTGCCGGATCCCGGTTTCGACCAGTGCACGGCGTTGAAGCAGTCAACCGCCAACTTGCCTCCGATCTTCCAGTCAGCGGTCACCCAAATGCTCGCGCAGTGCCAGGCATTGGCGAAAGCGCGCTCGGTACCGCAGGACAACGACGCGTACACGCGCATCTGCACGCCGATGAAGAATCGGGTGATCGGCAAGGTGATCCTCAAGATGGGCGAGCTGAAATCGCGCATGGACACCGCTGCCGCCGCTGGCTGCCCGAACAGCGGCTACCCCAAGTCGATCCTCTGCGACACGTTCGCGACCCACGACGCCTGCGTGAACGCGATGCCTGAACACGCATCCATGTGTTCGCTGGACTTCACCAAGGCGATCATCGCCATCGCCACCAGCGCGGGCTGCAAGAACAGCGGCAGCCTTCAGACGATCGAATGCACGACTTTCATGATCCACGCCGCCTGCCTGAAGGCCATGCCTGATGCGTATGACTCGTGGTGCCAGTTAGCCGAGAACCAGGCAGTGGATGCGATGGCCGCGGAGATCGCCGAAGTCGAAAGCACTGCCGACGCACCATGCCAGCGCCAGGGCAAGCGCACGATCCAGTGCGTGCATCCGATGCAGGTCGTGCATTGCCATAGCGCCAAGGCTGCGCTGGGCGATGCCTGGGGTTCGCAGGCCGTCGCGGGCATCAGCTGCGAAGTGATAGCCACGCCGGAGTACGACCAGCTCAAGCAGCAGGCCGCGGCGGTTCTGGCGGCATTGAACGGCTCGTACAGCGCCGGTCAGCAATACCTGCCCTGCCAGGATCCGAACGACTGCGCGAATCCGGGAGGCCAGACGCTGGCGCCGGGCGAACAGACGCCGACCCTGCATTCGATATCGAACAACGCGATGGTGTCGGCGCCGACCGCACGCTGCCAGTTGGCGCGGCATGATCCGCTGGTGATCGTGTGTCCGGCCAGCTTCCGCTGGGACTCGATCCCGGCGCGCGCCACAGCGGTTCGCAATTCGTTGTACGCGACCAGTTCGACCGGTCGCCCGAACCCGATCTACTGCCCGGCCGACAGTGATCACGATGGCGCCGAAGCGCCGTGCCTGGAAGGCAGCGAGGGCGAATCGCCGGCAGCGGATCAGGGCCTTCCGTTGCAGCAAATTCAACCTGCCGAGGAACAACGCCCGATCCGGCGGATCCAGCGCGCGCCTGCGACAAGAATCCAGCGGGCTCCCGCGCCTGTCATCCAGAGCGATGGCGGCGGGGGTGGCTGAATCCAGTCGCCAGCGCCGAGCCAATCAACAACAAGAAAAAGGCCGCCTGAAGGCGGCCTTTTTTATTTCGTAGCGAAGATAACTCAGGTTTCAGGAACCACCGTCACCTTGACCTTGGTTTCGACATCCGCGTGCAGATGCACGGTGATCTCGAACTCGCCAGTGCGGCGCAGCGGGCCTTCGCCCATCACCACTTCGCTCTTGTTCAGCGCGAAGCCGGCGGCGGTGAACGCCTCGGCGATATCGCGCGGGCCGACCGAGCCGTACAACTTACCTTCGGTCGATGCGTTCGCTTTCAGCGTCACCGCAGCGCCCTCGAGCTTGGCCTTGCGTGCTTCGGCGGCGGCATGGATGTCGCTGGCCTTGGCTTCGTAATCGGCGCGGCGCGTCTCGAACTCAGCGATATTCTTCGCGGTCGCCGGCACGGCCTTGCCGTAGGGGATCAGGAAATTGCGGCCGTAACCCGGCTTGACGTTGACCTTGTCGCCAAGGCCGCCAAGGTTCACGACTTTCTGCAGCAGGATAAGTTGCATGGTGTTGCTCCGTATTCGTTAGCGGGCCGAAGCCCGCAACTGGTGGCTGTCCGAATGGATCAGGATGAATTTTTCACTCAGGAACCCAAAAGTGTTCCATGGATTTCAGAAGAGAAAGCTTTTATTGAAAGTCCGCACACGGATGTGCCGTCACGATACGCATTACGTGCGAGATGCATCTGATGTTGCAACAACCGATACAGGCTCGCGCATGGATGCGCGTATAAGCTTTACGACGTGTGGCTATCGCAGTACGGGATCAACGCGAGGAAACGCGCGCGCTTCACCGCGACCTGCAACTGGCGCTGATAACGCGCCTTGGTGCCGGTGATGCGGCTCGGGACGATCTTGCCGGTTTCGGTCAGGTACTGGCGCAGGGTGTTGAGATCCTTGTAGTCAATCTCGGTGATGCCCTCGGCGGTGAACTTGCAGAACTTGCGGCGGCGGAAGAACTTGGACATGGCTGGGCCTTTGGTCTTGGTCTTGCTCTTGGGCTTCATGCGTCGGCGCCAGTGGCGTCGCCATCGAACGACTCATCGCGACGCGGACGCTCGCTGCGTTCCGGACGGTCGCCACGATCGCCGCGATCCCTGTCGCCCCTGTCGCCGCGCTCGGTCTTCTCGTCCTTCATCTTCATGATGAACGACTGCTCGATGTCCGCGCCATCGCGCTTGGTCACCAGGTGGCGCAACACGGCGTCGTTGAAGCGGAAGCCGTCGACCAGTTCGGTCAGCGCCTTCTGCCCGCACTCGACGTTGAGCATCACGTAGTGGGCCTTGACCAGATTGCTGATCGGATAGGCGAGCTGGCGGCGGCCCCAGTCTTCGAGCCGGTGGATCTGGCCGGCGCCTTCGCCGGTGTCGGTCGTGATCAGCGCCTTGTAACGCTCGATCATCGCCGGGACTTGCTCACTCTGGTCCGGATGGACCATGAACACGATTTCGTAATGACGCATGCTGCGTTCCTCTTGTGGATATCGGCCCAGCCCCAACGGGAGCTTCGCCGGACAGCCCCCCGTCGATGCACGATGCAAAGCGGTGGGGCAAGGGTTCCCGCCTTGAAGCCACGGCAGCGGGAAGCCGCATAGTGTGGCAGAAAGCCAGGGTTCCTGGCAAGCACCGGGCGCCTGGGCGCTTTGCTGCGACTACCGCAGCTGGGATCGCTGTCCCTCGACCGTGGTCTCATGCGCCAGCGCTGCAAAACGCGCGGCATCGAGGACGCGTATCTGCCGACCCTGCACCGAGATCACCCCATCGTCCTGCAGTCGGCCGAAGCTGCGACTCACGGTTTCGATCACCATGCCCAGGTAATTGGCGATGTCCTCGCGGCTCATCGACAGAACCAGCAGGTTCGCGGGATGGCCCAGCGTCCGGTAGCGTTCGAGCAGCCCATGCAGGAACAGCATGATTCGTTCGTCGGCCTGCCGTCGGCCGAGGATTTCCAGATGGTCCTGGTCGCGGCCCATGCTGCTGCCGATGACGCGCAACAGCTGGTGCTGCAGGCCCGGGACCTGCGCGGCGACCCGTTCCAGGTCGTCCAGCGGCACTTCGCAGACTTCGGCCTGCTCCAGCGCTTCGGCATCGCAACGGTGGCGGCCGCCGCCCAATGCATCCAGCCCCATCAGCTCGCCGGGGAGATGGAATCCGATGATCTGCTGCTGTCCGTCTTCCGACAGGGCGACCGTCTTGAACGAGCCTTCGCGCGCCACGTACAAGGTCCGCAATTCCGCTCCGGTGGAAAACAGCCGCTCCCGCTGCGTGACCGAGCGCCGGCGCTTGACGATGCGATCGAGCCTATCCATGTCGTCGGCTCCGATCCCCGCAGGCAGGCAGAGCTGGCGCAGCGTGCATTGGCCGCAACTGCGCCGCAGGCGGGCCAGATCAATGACGACCTGATCATTCATGGGCTGGAGTGTATGTGAACCGGCACCCCCGCAGCTATCGCCGCTTGCACGGGCGGATCAAGGCAAGCGAAGCCACCCTAAGCGCGCTGCCGTACATACCTGCACTGCGCATCGCACTGATACTTATACTTGGGACGATCCATCCTGATGCGCGCTTGATCGAGATCAATGACGTGGTCCATGCAAGAAAGCAGAATCGTCCCGCAACCTTACCGACAGGACACCATCGACATGACCCCTACTGTTCCCTCACGTCGCCGCTTCCTCCTCATCGCAGCGATGGCGACTGCCTCGTTGCCGATAGCTGCCCGGCTGGTTCCCCAGGCACGTGCTGCCGGGCTGAACAAACTGCCGTTGGACAATCCGCAAGCCAAGGCCCTTGGGTACACCGAGGATGCGAGCAAGACGAAAAATCCCGCCTACAAGGCCGGCAGCATGTGCGGCAACTGCCAGTTCTTCACCGCCACCACCGGCGCCTGTGCGCTGTTCGCGGGATTCAGCGTGACCCCGAAGGGATGGTGTTCTGCCTGGGCCAAGAAACCCGGCTGAGTACCGCTCCACTGATCGATCACCAGCGATAGCCGCTGCTTCCGGAGGTATGGCCGTGACAGTACCAAGAGCATTCCTGCACGACGA
>JANXZP010000098.1 GCA_025355485.1 Pseudomonadota bacterium | reverse complement strand
CGCCGCCGCCCGAGTCGATCTTGCGCAGCGCCGCGCTGGCCTGCGTCAACGCCTGTTCGGGCGGCAAGTCGAATGGCAATTCGAACACGCCGACGGCCAGCGGCAGGTTCCCGAGCAGGCGTTCGGCGACCGCGCGGTGCGCGCTGCCGATGCCTTCGTGGGTGATGAGCAGGACGCCGACGGTCATGCGCTACTCGAGTTCGCGGTGATAGGTCAACACGTCCTCGCGTCCGTTCGCGCGCACGTGCCGCGCCAGTTGCTCGGCCATGTACACCGAACGGTGGCGGCCGCCGGTGCACCCGAACGCTACGGTGACATAGCTGCGCGTGCCGCCATCAAAATGCGGCAGCCAGGTATCGACGAAGCCGATCACCTGCGCTAGGAACTTCTGCACATCGGGTTGCGCGTCGAGGTACTCGCGCACCGCTTCATCACGTCCCGACAATGGCCGCAACCGCGCGTCCCAGTGCGGGTTCGGCAACGCGCGCGCGTCGAACACGAAATCGGCATCAGCCGGCAAGCCGCGCCGGTAGGCGAAGGATTCGAACAGCACCGACAGCCCCGGTCGCGCCTGCATGCCGAGTTCGGTGATGACGCGCCGACGCAACTGGTGCACGTTGAGCTCGCTAGTGTCGATCAGCAGGTCGGCGAGCGCGCGCACCGGGCCGAGTACCTGGCGTTCGAGCGCGATCGCATCGGCGAGTGCCAGTCCGGTGTGGCTCAGCGGATGCCGGCGGCGGGTTTCCGAATAACGCTTGAGCAGCACATCGTCGGTGGTGTCGAAGAACACCAGCCGGTGGTCGAAACCCAGTTCGCCGACCGCGGACAACCATTGCGGCATCTCGGTGAGATCGGCGTCGCGATTGCGCACGTCGATGCCGACTGCGAGGCGCGGATGCGGGTCGTAACCCGTCGAAACGCTGCGCACGAAATCCGGTAGCAATGCCGCGGGCAGGTTGTCCACGCAGTTGTAATCGAGGTCTTCGAGTGTGCGCAGCGCGACCGACTTGCCCGATCCGGACAGGCCGCTGAGCACGATCAGTTCGGGCTTGCCGGACGCATGCGGCGTTGGAGATGTCCCAGCCGTGGTCGTGGCGTCGCTCATGCGCCTTCGCCGCGTTGCAGGAATTGCGTATGGCGTGCGAGGAACGCAGCGCCGGGATCGATCCCCTTGATGCGCAGGATGTGCAGGCGCGCGGCCGCTTCGGTGAGCACCGCGAGGTTGCGGCCAGGCGCGACCGGCAAGGTGATCATCGGCACGTCGAGGTCGAGCACGCGACGGATGCCGACATCGCCGGTGAGCCGATCCATGCCGTCGGCGGAGGCATCGCTGCCCAGTCGTTGCAGATGCACCACGAGGCGCAGGTATTTGTTCCGTTTCACCGCGGTGTCGCCGAACATCTCGCGGATGTTCAGCACGCCGAGGCCGCGCAATTCGAGCAGGTCCTGCAGCAGTTCGGGGCAGGTGCCGTCGAGTACGTCCGGCGCGATCTGGGTGAACTGCGGCGCGTCGTCGGCGACCAGCCGGTGGCCGCGCGAGATCAGTTCCAGCGCGAGCTCGCTCTTGCCCGAACCCGATTCGCCGGTGATCAGCACGCCGATCGAATAGATCTCCATGAACACGCCATGCAGCGTCGTCTGCGGCGCGAGCACGCGCGCGAGGTGGTATTGCAGCAGGTTCAGCAATTCGTGTCCGCGCCGCGGCGACACCCACAGCGGCGTACCGGAATCCTCCGCGGCTTCGCGCAGGTCGGCCGGGCAGGCCTGGTCCTTGCTGATGACCATCGCGAGCGGGCTGTTGTTGACGATTTTCTGCAGCGTTTCCCAGCGCAGCCGCGCGTCCAGGCTATCGAGCCAGTCCAGTTCCTCGGAGCCGAGGATCTGCACGCGGTTGGGATAGATGATGTTGAGATAACCGGCCAGCGATGGTCGTCGCGACACCGTGGCCTTGGCATCGACCACGCGATTCTCGCCCGCGCGACCGCCGACCCAGCGCAACCCGAGCCGCTCGCGCAACTGATCGAACAGCTCGCGAGCGGCGATCTTGTTCACGCGACCCACATGGACGTGGGAAGTGCACACAGGCGTCTGGAACGCCTGTAGCCGACCCACATGGATGTGGGAAGTGCACCCGGGCGTCTGGAACGCCCGTAGCTGCTACCGACGCGGCGACGCATCGTGGTCGTCATCGAAGCAACCTGCAGTGATGGAATCTGCAGCTCTCGCATCAGCCGAAACTTTCGCTGCGCGCAGCGTCGTCGCCGCGGTGCCGGCTCTGCTTGCCCTTGTGCTTGTCGAGCAGGCGATCGAGTTTGTCGGAGAGCAGGTCGATCGATGCGTACATGGTGGTGGCTTCGCATTCGGCGAACAGCGCGGCACCGGGCGCGCCGATCTTCGCTTCGGCCTTGTGCAGCAGCTTGTCGACGCTGAGGATCACGTGGATGTCGAGGTCGCCGTCGGAATATCGCGCGAGGCGCTCGAACTTCACGTTGACGTAGTCACGCAGTGCCGTGGTGACGTCGATCCGGTGTCCGCTGGTTTCGATGCGCATGGGATTCTCCTGCTGGTGACGGTGCAGCGCCGGTGGCGCCGTGCCCAGAGTCGCAAGTTTCGGCGGCAGGTGGAAGAGGCGCGATCGAATTCTGCACGGCGCGCCAGGCCCGGCAGCCGGGGCATCAGTCCAGGCGTTGGCGTTCGTTGGAAGGAGGGATCCGCAGCGCCTCGCGGTATTTGGCCACCGTGCGCCGCGCCACCGGCACGCCGCCGCTCTTGAGTTCGGCCGCCAGCCGCGCGTCGGACCAGGGCTTGCGCGGATCCTCGGCCTCCACCAGCCGGCGGATCATCGCCTGGATCGCGGTACTCGACGCCGCTCCGCCGCTGTCGTTGGCCACCCCGGAGGCGAAGAACCGCTTGAACTCGAAGGTGCCGCGCGGGGTGTTCAGGTATTTGCGGGTCGTGGTGCGGGAAATCGTCGATTCGTGCAGGCCCAGTTCCTCGGCGACTTCGCGCAAGGTCAGCGGACGCATGGCTTCGGGGCCGTATTCGAGGAACGCGGACTGCTGGCGCACGATCGCCTGCGCTACCCGCAGCACGGTGTCGGCGCGGGTCTGCAGGCTCTTGATCAGCCACCGCGCTTCCTGCAGCCGGCTGCGCAGGTAGGCGGCATCATCGCGGCTGGCCTTGCCGATCATCGATTCGTAGTGGCGGCTGATCGACAACGCACCCGATTGGCCGCCGACCAGCGCGACCTTCCACACACCGCCCTGGCGATAGGCCACGCAATCGGGCAACACATAGTCGGGCGCGTCCGAAGCGATCTGCCCGCCCGGGCGCGGATCCAGCGAACGCAACAACGCCACGGCTTCGTGGGTCGCCTCGGGCGATTCGTGCAACTGCCGCGCGAGGTGGTCGGCGCCGTGTCGCGCGAGCGCCTCCAGGTGCGTCGCCGCGAGTCGGCGCGCGAGTTCCAGCCCGGGGGTGTCGGCCGAGAGTACGCAGAGCTGGACGGTCAGGCATTCGGCGAGGTTCGAGCAGGCCACGCCGACCGGATCGAAGCGCTGGATGCGGTGCAGCACGGTGCCGATTTCATCGAGCTCGGCGTGGATTTCCGGGCGCAAGCCGTCGCGGATCGATTCCAGTGTGTCGCTGAGATAACCGTCGTCGCCGACCGCCTCGATCAGCGCCACGCCGATGCCACGCGCACGCGCACTCAGCGGGGTCAGGTGCAGTTGCCAGAGCAGATGGTCGCGCAGGCTGTCCGGTGCAGAGGCGGGTTCGCGGTCGGGATCGTCGGCCGACATCGAGGACGAGTTCGCGTGGCTGCTCGACGAATCGGCGTCCCAGTCGCGCGGTTCGTCCGCAGGTTCCTGGTCGTTGGTCTGCGATGGCGGGGTTTCGGCTTTGGTGTTGGCCTCTATCGCCTCGCTTTCCTCGACATCGCCCGGTGTCTCGTCCTCGCCGGCCTCTTCAGCACGCTCGAGCAGCGGATTGCTTTCCAGCGCGAGGTTGAGCTCGCTTTCCAGCTCCGCAGCCGACAGGGTCAGCAGGTGGATCGCCTGGCGTAACTGCGGCGTCAGCGTGAGCTGCTGGCCGAGTTTGGTGGACAGGCTGACTTTCATCGCGCGGCTTCCCACGGCGCCGTCGGTTTGCTGGTAGCGACAGTGATCGAGCCCATGCCGCAGTCACAACCGGAATTCGTCGCCCAGATAGACCCGGCGCACGTCCGGGTTGGCGAGGATGGCTTCCGGGGTGCCCTGCGTCAGCACGCTCCCCGCGTTGAGGATATACGCGCGGTCGCAGATTCCCAAGGTTTCGCGGACATTGTGGTCGGTGATCAGCACGCCGATCCCGCGCGCCTTGAGCTGGCGCACGATTTTCTGGATCTCGCCGACCGAGATCGGATCGACGCCGGCGAAGGGCTCGTCCAGCAACATCATCCGTGGCCGGCCGGCCAGCGCGCGGGCGATTTCGGTGCGGCGGCGCTCGCCGCCGGACAGACTGGCGCCGAGCTGGTCGGCGACATGCGCGATCTGCAATTCGTCGAGCAGCGCGCCGAGTTCGCGTTCGCGGCCGGTGGCGTCGAGGTCGGGGCGCAACTCCAGCACCGCGCGCAGGTTGTCGGCCACGCTGAGCCGGCGGAACACCGAAGGTTCCTGCGGCAGATAGCCCATCCCGAGCCGCGCGCGGGTGTGCATCGGCATCGCGGTGATGTCCTGTCCATCGAGCGCGATGTGGCCGCTATCGGCCGCGATCAGCCCGACGATCATGTAGAAGCAGGTGGTCTTGCCGGCACCGTTCGGGCCGAGCAGGCCGACCACTTCGCCGGCATCGAGGGTCAGCGCGAAATCATCGACGACCGCGCGCGATTTGTAATGTTTCGACAGTCCGTACGCGACCAGCATTAGGGCGTCTTGACCGGCGGCTCGGCCGGGGTCGCGTCGGCCGCAGGTTTGGCCTTGGGCTTGTCGGGCTTGGCGGTGGCCGTTTTCGGCAGGATGTGCATCGACACGCGGGTGCCGTCGCCGCCGCTGGTGACTTGGCCGGAATCGACGTTGTAGACGATGCGTTCGCCGTGCATCTGGCCGCGCGTGGGCTGGTCGATGACCGCGTTGCCGGTGAACACGGCGATGTTGGTGAGCAGGTTGTCGTCGACCTGCCTGGCGGTGGCCGTCATCGGCTCGCCGTTCTCGTCGTCCTGCTTGAGCGACACCGGCGCACCGGTCAGCAGCGCGCGGCTGATGTCGCCGTCCTTGCGCGTGATCACCGCCTTGTCGGCATGGATGACCATCGTGCCCTGGGTCACCACGACATTGCCGGTGAGCGTGCTCACGCTGTCGTCGGCCAGCGAGGTGTCGCTGTGGTCGGCGTTGACGTCCATCGCTTTCTGGCGATCGCTCTTGCGCGCCATCGCTCCGGTGGCGAGGGCGCACAGCAGCAGTACCAGCGCGGCACGGACGGGGATGGAACTGCAAATGGGGGCAGAGCTATTGGCTGTGGACGGTCGCATTGTGCAGGCTCACCTTGGAAAGCAGTTCGAGGCGGTTGGTTTTCAGGTTCGCGTTCATGCCGGTGCCACGCAGTATAGAGGCGCCGCGGGTGACGGTCACAAACAGATCGCTGTGCGCGGTCTGCACTTGCGGATGCACGGTCATCTGTTCGGTACGCAGGTGGGTTCGATCCGTTTTCGGGACGACCGGGCCGTCCAGCACGACCGAATTTTTCAAGCGTACTTCGTCGCCCTTCGCGCTGACCCAGCCGCTGTCCGAACCGGCAGTCCAGTTCCCCTTGCCGTCATGCGCCGGGAAACCGAAGCGGGGCTGGTTCATGCTCAGGGTTTCGCTGTACGGATCGCGCGCCAGGTACGGGCCGTCGCTGCTGAACGACTCGGAGCCTTCCTTGTTCATCACGACCAGATGGTAGTCGTCGAGGGTGTAGTCCGAACGCGGCGGCCCGGCGGTGTCTTCCACCGGCGGCTGGATGCGCAGCAACCAGGCACCCCAGCTGGCGAGCAATGCGGTCAACACCAACACCGCCAGCAGGGGCCAGCGACGACTCATGCTTCGGCGGTTTCCTTCGCCTCGCTGAAGTCTTTCAGGATCTCATCGGCCTTGTCCTGCGCGGCCAGGATCAGGTCGCAGACTTCGCGCGCCGCGCCGCCGCCGCCGTTCTGGCGGGTGCGCCAGTGCGCGCGCTCACGGATCCACGGATGCGCGTTGGCCGGCGCGATGCCAAGGCCGACCGCTTCGATCGCACGCAGGTCGTTGAGGTCGTCGCCCATGTAGGCGATTTCCTCGCGCGGAATGCCCAGGCGCGCGCCGATGGTGTCGAGGCACTTCAGCTTGTCCTTCACCCCCACGTAGGCGTGCTTGAGGCCGAGTTCGCGCGCGCGCATGGCCACCACCTTGCCGGGCCGCGCGCTGATGAGCACGACTTCGACGCCGTATTTCTGTAGCAGCCTCAGGCCCATGCCGTCGAGCACGTGGAAGGCGCTCATCACGCGACCACCGGAGCCGATCCAGATCTGTCCGTCGGTGAGGGTGCCGTCCACGTCGAACGCCGCGAGGCGGATCTTCGCTGCGCGTTCGCGTACGTCGGCGGGGAAATCGTTGAGATGCGAGTAGGTCATGGTCTGCCTGTTTGCTTGATGGGGCCTGGGCCGTGGCGCAGGCGGGGTAGTGGAACGGCGGGTTTTCGGGGTCGCAGTTTTTGGCGTCGGAGATTTGGCCATCGGGGATCGTGCAGCGTGGTCAGTCGGTGGAGGCGCAAGAATAGACGATCACACGACCCGCGCGCGCAAGAGGTCGTGGATGTTCAGCGCGCCGACCAGGCGCTGATTGGCATCGACCACCAGCAACGCGCTGATCTGGTGGGTTTCCATCAGGTGCGCGGCCTCCACCGCGAGCTGGTCCGCGCCGATCGTTTTCGGCGCACGCGACATGAGTTCGGCGATGCCGGATTGGCGCAGGTCGATGCGCGCATCGTCGAGCGCGCGGCGCAGGTCGCCGTCAGTGAACACCCCAAGCAAACGATCGTCCGCATCGACGATCGCGGTCATGCCCAGCCGCTTGCGGCTCATCTCGACGAGTGCCTCGGTCAGGCTGGCTTCGGCGCCGACGCACGGCACGTCGTCGCCGGCATGCATCACATCGCGGATACGCATCAACAAGCGCCGGCCGAGATCGCCGGCCGGATGCGAGCGCGCGAAATCCTCGCTGGTGAATCCGCGTGCTTCGAGCAGCGCGACCGCGAGGGCATCGCCCATCACCAATGCTGTAGTCGTACTCGACGTCGGCGCGAGTCCGAGCGGACAGGCTTCTTCCGGCACGCTCACATCGAGGTGCACGTCGGCCAGTTGCGCCGCGCTCGAATGCGGACGCCCGCTCATCACGATCAGCGGATTGCCCTGGCGTTTGAGCGCCGGGATGATGGTCAGTAGCTCATCGGTTTCGCCGGAGTTGGACAAGGCCAGCACGACATCGGCATCGGTGATCATGCCCAGGTCGCCGTGGCTGGCTTCGCCCGGATGCACGTAGAACGCCGGCGTGCCGGTTGATGCGAAGGTCGCGGCGATCTTGCGCGCGATGTGGCCGGACTTGCCCATCCCGGTTGCGACCACGCGGCCGCGACAAGCCAGCATCAGTTGGCAGGCTTCGGTGAAACTGCCGTCCAGTCGCTCGCGCAGCGCCTGCAAGGCGCGGGTTTCGATCTCAACGACCGACATCCCGGACGCCAGCAGCGATTGCGCGCCGCCCGCCTGCACCAAGGGAGTGGACGCTGTCATTGGATGCGACGTTCCTGTGTCTGGCGCTTTGGATTAAGCTAGACAGCCATTGTATCGCACGCCCCGCAGGGCCATCGGCCATGGTCGGTGTTGCGGTCGCAAACTCCCAACGCGTGGAAACGCAGCCCGTGGACGCAGAACTCGTACGCCAGTTGATCGAAACCGGACTGCCAGGCGCGCGCGTCGACGTGCGCGGCGAGGACGGCGTGCATTTCGAGGCCGAAGTGGTGACTGAAGCGTTCCGCGGCAAATTGCCACTCGCGCGCCACCGCATGGTTTACGCGACCCTCGGCGAGCGCATGGGCGGAGAGATCCACGCTCTCTCTCTCCGCACGCTCACTCCGGAAGAATAGGGCTCTCATTGAAAATCCGGCCATGGATGGCCGGTTGGACACGCATGGAATCGCAATTACTAAACAAGTTGCCGGTGGAATGACCGGAGTTTCGCGGACGGACCCGCGTGAAGGAATGACATGGCGAAAATTTTGATTTCCGGCGGCGAGCCGCTGAACGGCGAAGTGCAGATCTCCGGCGCCAAGAACGCGGTGCTGCCGATCCTCGCGGCGACCCTGCTCGCGGACGGACCGATGGAAATCAGCAACGTCCCGCACCTGCACGACGTCACCACCACGATGGAACTGCTCGGCCGCATGGGCGTGCAGCTCACCGTCGACGAGAAGATGCGCATCACCGTCGATCCGACCACGATCACCAGTCATGTCGCGCCATACGATCTCGTCAAGACAATGCGCGCGTCGATCCTCGTGCTTGGCCCGCTGGTCGCGCGATTCGGCGCGGCGGAAGTCTCGCTGCCGGGCGGTTGCGCGATCGGTTCGCGGCCGGTCGACCAGCACATCCGCGGATTGCGCACGCTCGGCGCCGACATCACCGTCGAGAACGGCTATATCGTCGCCAAGGCCAAACGCCTGCGCGGCGCACGGATCGTGATGGACATGGTCACCGTCACCGGCACCGAGAACATCATGATGGCCGCGGCGCTCGCGCACGGCACGACCGTGATCGAAAACGCCGCGCAGGAACCCGAAGTGCTCGACCTCGCGAATTGCCTCAACGCGATGGGCGCGAAAGTGTCCGGCGCGGGCAGCGCGACGATCGTCATCGAGGGCGTCGAACGCCTGAACGGATGCAGCTACGAAGTGCTGCCCGACCGCATCGAAACCGGCACCTTCCTGGTCGCCGGCGCGATCACCCAGGGCCGCGTGATGGCCAAGCGCGCACGTCCCGATACGCTCGACGCGGTACTGGTGAAACTCGAGGAAGCCGGCGCGCACATCAACACCGGTCCCGACTGGATCGAAGTGGACATGCGCGGCAACCGCCCGAAGGCGGTGAACCTCACGACCGCGCCGTATCCGGCGTTCCCGACCGACATGCAGGCGCAGTTCATCGCGCTCAATGCGGCGGCCGAAGGCGTCGGCGTCGTCACCGAGACGGTGTTCGAGAACCGCTTCATGCACATCCAGGAATTGCAGCGCCTCGGCGCGGACATCCGCGTCGAAGGCAACACCGCGATCAGCCGCGGCGTGACCACGATGAGCGGCGCCCCGCTGATGGCCACCGACTTGCGCGCCTCGGCGTCACTGGTTCTCGCAGGCCTGATCGCCAGCGGCGAGACCACGGTCGACCGCATCTACCACATCGACCGCGGCTACGAAAACATCGAGGAAAAACTCGGCGGGCTGGGCGCGAAGATTCGGCGGTTGCCAAATTGACGGTCGTCACCTGATCTCCGAATTGAACCCTCTCCTCTCGCGGGAGAGGGCAGGGAGAGGGGATGTTTGGATCAAGAGCTTTCACGCGCTGCGCGCGCGAGTCACTTTTCTTTCGGGAAAAGTAACCAAAACCATTTGCGCCGAGACGCTCGCCGAAGCGATGAAGCCGCATCGGTGCCCTGTGCTCCTCAGAAAACGCGGGCCGGCCCGCAACTCGGGCCATCCATGGCCCTCAAACACTCGGGCCTTGCTCCCGCGTTTTCTTCTGGTGCTCGGCTCGCTTTACGGCGCAAGATCAAGTGCAAGACGCAAAGCAAAAGCCGAATTACGCTTCGCTAATCCGCCCTACGTGCTACGGCGCGGGCCGCCTCAGCAATCCGCTCGAGCGAATAGTCGAACTTACACGCAGACTTTACTCATGCCACAACACCGACGCGCACATGAGCGCTGCAAATAGCGCAGAGAAACCGGCAATCGCGTAAGCCCAACGCGAAGAGTGCTTTGTAACAATAAAAGAGAACAGCAAGAGAAAAGTGCCAAGCAACAGCAGGGGAAGTGCGACAAAAAATAGAAGGCCACCCGACCCGAGCCAGACCAAGGAACCTGTCAAAAAAGCTGCCAAGCCTGGAATAAGCGAGCGCAAAGAAACAAATGGTTTCGATGTTTCCACGCAAGTTCAATTACAGAGATGCCCGCATCGGGGCGATAGTTCGTATCGTGCGCTGCGGCCGGGCGCACGGTCAACGCGACATAACGGGCGACGACGCATCAGCGCCGCAGCGACACCAACGACATCTCCAGCACTTCGCCGCTCGGTTCGGTCTGCACGATGCGCACCGGGACGAAGCCGTTGTCGAGGCCGAACCAGCTGACGGTGGTGCGGCCGGCGCCGCTGTCGCGCAGGCGGGCTACGGTTATCGTGCGCAGCGTTCCGGCGGGGACGTGCACCGATTCTTCCTTGCCGACCTGATAGCGCTCGGTGCCGACATGATCGCTGTCGGCGACGCTGTAGCTCAGCGTGCCGTGCTTGCCTGCTGCGAGATCCTGCGTGATCGCCAGCGTCACCGACTGACGGTCGAGCACGCCGAGCTGCATCGGGAATTGCTGCTCGCCTTTCTTGTCGTGGGTAACGATACGGCCCGATGCGGCGTCGACATCGATGCTGCGCTCGCGGGTCTTGATGATCGAGGATAGCCGGTAGCGATAACTGCGCGTTTCCAGCACGCCGTTGATTTCGTGCACAGTGGAATGCTCGTTGACATCGGCTGCCGCCAGCCGGGCCATTCCGCTGGTGCCGCGGGTGGTCGAATCGAAATCCCAGCCGCCGGGAATTTGCCGCAGCGTGACCGTCGCGCTGCCGAGTGCGCCGCCGTTGCGCGCGACCTCGTAGGTCGCCGTGTACGGCTGTAGCCCTGCCGCGGCCGACGCAGCGGACATGAGCAATGCGGCGGCAACAACGAGCGCATGGGGTTTTCTGGCGATTTGCATTTCAGGTATCCGCAGGTTCATGGAGTTGGTCGTCGTCGCCCAGCAGCAGCGGACGCGAACGGCGCCGACTATCCACGATCACGTCTGAACCGTCCTGTACCACGCGACCGGCCGCGATCGCTTCCACGCAGCGCAGCAGCAATGGGTGTTCACGCTCGAGCACGCGCGCGGCGAGGCTCGCCGGCGTGTCGTCGGCATGCACCGCGACCCGCACCTGCGCGATCACCGGACCGGCGTCGAGCGCGGGGATCAGGTAATGCACGCTCGCGCCGTGCACGCTCGCGCCATCGGCAAGTACGCGGGTGTGGGTGCGCAGGCCGGGATACAATGGCAACAGGGACGGATGGATATTGATGATGCGGCCCGCGTAACGCTGCACGGCAGCATCGGTCAGCACGCGCAGGTAACCCGCGCAGACGACGAGATCAGGGCGCACGGCGTCGATCGCATCGAACAGCGCTACGTCGAATACTTCGCGCGTTGCAAAGTCCGCCGGGTTCAATGCGATCGCGGGCACGCCTGCGATGCGCGCGCGTTCAAGCGCCAGCGCCTGCGCACGATCCGAAAACACGCCGATGGTCCGGAAGCGGCATGCGTCATCGCGCTGTGCATCGAGCAGCGTCTGCAGGTTGCTGCCGCGGCCCGAAGCGAGAACTGCGATGCGTAGCGTTTCACGCAATGCGGACACGCTCATCGCCATGCGACGGAACCACGCGACCAATCGCGCGATGCGCAAGTCCAACGCGATCGAGGGCGCCGCCGATCATTGCGAGGTCGTTCTCCGCGACGATCAGCACGAAGCCGACGCCGCAGTTGAAGGTGCGCCACATCTCCGCGCGCGGCACCGCGCCTTCGTGCTGCAGCCAGTCGAACACCGGCGGCAGTGCGATCGTCGAGGCTTCGATGTCGAGGCCGAGTCCGTCCGGCACCACGCGGATGATGTTCTCGGTCAGCCCGCCACCGGTGATGTGCGACATTCCGTGTATCGCGTTGCCGCCGTCGCCACGCAACAGTTCTAGGATCGGCTTGACGTAGATCGTGGTCGGCGCCATCAGCGCGTCTTCCAGGCGGACGCCGCCGACGTCGAGATCGTGCGGCCTTCCGGCGCGCGCCCAGATCTTGCGGATCAGCGAATAGCCGTTCGAATGCGGACCGCTGGATGCGATGCCGACCAGCACATCGCCCGCGCGCACGTTCGCGCCATCAAGCAGCTGCGATTTTTCGACCGCGCCGACGGTGAAACCGGCGAGGTCGTATTCGCCCGGCGGATACATGTCGGGCATCTCGGCGGTTTCGCCGCCGATCAGCGCGCAGCCGGCAAGCTCGCAGCCGCGCGCGATGCCGCCGACCACCGCGACCGTGGTGTCGACGTGCAACTTGCCGGTCGCGAAATAGTCGAGGAAGAACAGCGGCTCGGCCCCCTGCACCAGCACGTCGTTCACGCACATGCCGACCAGGTCGATGCCGATGGTGTCGTGGCGGCCTAGTTGCTGGGCGAGTTTCAGTTTGGTGCCGACGCCGTCGGTGCCCGATACCAGCACCGGCTCGCGGTATTTGCCGGACAGGTCGAACAGGCCGCCGAACCCGCCGAGGCCGCCCATCACTTCCGGGCGGAAGGTGCGCTTGACCAGCGGCTTGATGCGTTCGACGACCTCGTTTCCGGCATCGATGTCCACGCCGGCGTCGCGGTAGGTGAGCGGGGGCGGGTTGGTCAAGGGCACAGCGGGCTCCGTGTGGCGGTCGCGATTGGAATCAGGCAGGGCATTCTACCAGCGCGGCTGCGGCATAATCGGCACCTGACCTGCTCGCCGGATGCATCCATGCGCCACGCCCTGACCTGCCTGCTCCTCGTCGCCTGCACGCTGGCGCTAGTCGGAACCGCGCGCGCCGCCGACGATGCGTCGCTGTACGAAGGCAGCACGCTGGTCAACAGCCAGAACCCGGGCGAACGCGCCACCGCGCTGCCGAGTGCGCTTGCGCAGGTGCTGGTCAAGATCAGCGGCCAGCGCAATGCCGCGCAGCTCGCGCGCAGCCAGCTCGGCATCGCATCGAAGATCGCGCAGGATTTCCGCTACACCGCCGAATCGGTGACCATCAACGGCGCGCCGATCTACCGGCAGAAACTCACCGCGCATTTCCAGCGCGACGCGGTGGACGCGCTGGTCGCGAGCGCCGGGTTGCCGGTGTGGCCGTCGCCGCGCGCGCCGATCGTGTTGTGGCTGGTGATCGACGACGGCCACGGCGCGCGCATGGTCGGCAGCGCGCACGTCAATGCGGTGAAGTCGCTGACCGACCGCGCCGGCGAACGCGGACTCGGCGTCGTGCTGCCGGCGGCGAGCCCCGCGGAAAACCTCGCCGCAACGCTGGCGCTGGCGCAGCCGCAGGCGGTGGTCGGGCCATCGGCGGCCTACGGTTCTTCGGTGCAACTGGTCGGCAAGCTCGCACGTACCGGCAGCGGCTGGAACGCGCAGTGGGTGCTGCTCGATGGCGGCGCCGAACTCAATCGCTGGAGCGAGACCAATCCCGACGCGCGCCTTGCGATGGCCAACGCCGCCGATACGGCCGTCGATGCGCTGAGCAGGAAACACGCGCATGTGATCGCGGGCGGGCCGGCTGGCACATTCACGATCGAGATCGACGGCCTGCGTACGGGAGATGACTATGTTCGCGCGATGGGTTGCCTGGAAAACATCGGCATCGTGCGCAAGATTGTGCTGCTGGGTGCGACCGATGATCGCCTGCGCATGCAGCTCGAACTGTCCACCGGCATCGAGGGTTTCCGCAACGTGATCGCGACCGGCCAGGTGCTCGAACTCGAAACCGATGGCGCCAGCCCGGTGTTCCGCCTGCGCCCGTGAACCTGCGCCAGCTCCCCAACACGATCACCGTTGCGCGCATGCTGATGGTGCCGCCGCTGCTGTGGTGCCTGCATGCGGGCGAACATGTCGCGGCCTTGTGGATTGCGTTGACGGCAGGATTTTCAGACGCACTCGATGGCTGGTTGGCCAAACGCTACGGCTGGCAGACATGGCTGGGCGGCGTGCTCGATCCGGTTGCAGACAAGTTGTTGCTCGATGCGAGTTTTGTCGGGCTGTGGATGGCTGGTGCTGCACATGGATGTGCGAATGCCGCGAGCGCAGGATGCGCAGGAGCGGCCGCAGTGCCGGGCTGGCTGGCCGCGCTGGTGATTGGTCGCGACGTGGTGATCGTCGCCGGCGCATCGGCGTATCACTTCCTGATCGGCACCGTGACCGGGCGTCCGACCTGGCTGAGCAAGGTGACCACGGTCGCGCAGATCGCGTTCGTGCTGGCCTCGCTGGTCGGTCTGGCGTGGCGTCCGCTACAACCGGATGCGTCGCTCGCAGCGAAGTGGCTGGTCGCCGCGCTCACATTTGCCAGCGGCATCGACTATGTTGTGCGCTGGAGCCTGCGCGCGCGCATCGCGTGGCGGGCGCGACGCGGCTGAGGATGATGCGATGAACCCACTCGACGAACCCGACTCCGAACCGACCCCGATCGAACTGGCAGTAGACGAAAGCGAGCGCTCGCAGCGCTGGCAGTGGTTGGTCTTCAGCGTGGTCATCGGGCTGCTTGTCTGGCTGCTCGCGCCGGTGCTCACGCCGTTCGTGATCTCGATGCTGTTGGGTTACCTGGGCGATCCGCTGGTGGATCGACTCGAGCGCGCGCGATTGGGACGCACGACATCGGTGTTCGTGGTGTTCTTCACGATGATCCTGATGCTCGCGCTGGTGCTGCTGTTGCTGGCGCCGTTGCTGAGCGACCAGATCCGCCACTTCGTCGAGCAGATGCCGACCTATGCGGGCTGGCTGCGCAACACCGTGTTGCCGTGGATCAACGCGCACACGCGCATCGACTTGGCGCCCTACATCGATCCGCAGCAACTGGTCGCGATGCTGCGCGAGCACTGGGAAAAAGCCGGCGGCGTGGCGATCAACGTGATCGGCGGGCTGTCGCGTTCGAGCGTCGTGCTGTTCGAGTTCTTCACCAACCTGTGCCTGGTACCGGTGCTGACGTTCTATTTCCTGCGCGACTGGGACGTGCTGGTCGCGCGCGTGGACGCGCTGCTGCCGCGTCACGTGCAACCGACGATCGCGCGGCTGGCGCGCGAATCCGACGAGATGCTCGGCGGTTTCCTGCGCGGCCAGATGGCGGTCATGGTGACGCTCGGCATCGTCTACACCATTGGCCTGTGGCTGGTCGGCCTCGACCTCGCCTTGCTGATCGGATTGATCGCGGGACTGGTGAGTTTCGTGCCGTACCTGGGCGTGGTCACCGGCGTGCTGCTCGGCGTGATCGCCGCGCTGGTGCAGTACGGCGATGGCTGGCACGTGTTGCTGGTGCTGGTGGTGTTCACGATCGGGCCGACGCTGGAATCGTTCGTGCTGATCCCGAAGCTGGTCGGCAACAAGATCGGCATGCACCCGGTCGGGGTGATCTTCGCGTTGATGGCGGGCGGACGGCTGTTCGGTTTTCTCGGCATCCTGCTGGCGCTGCCGATCTCGGCGGTCGCGATGGTGCTGCTGCGCTATGCGCACGCGCGCTACACATCCAGCGCCCTGTATGCGGGGCCGACGCAGATCGCCGAACCGAGGGCGCTGGTCGTGGTGGATCATCGCGCGCGTGCGACCGATGCGAACGACGAGGCGGGCGAGCCGCCGCCGAGCGCTTCGTGACGGCGTGTTTCGAGGGTCTGGCTACGTGAGCAGTACTTCGTGACCACGCCGCAACTGCCGCTCGGCCTGCGCTTCGGGCCGGATCAGCGACTGCACGGCTATCGCGATGCGCCTGCGGGATTGTTGGCGTCGTTGCTGGCGATGGCGGCGGGCGATGCCGACGAGAGTTTTTTTCTGAGCGGCGCGCCGGGTTCCGGCAAGAGCCATCTGTTGCTCGCGACCTGCGCGGAAGCGAGCGACGCGAATCGCGCGGTCGCGTATCTGCCTCTGCAAGTGTTCGGCGCACGCGCAGCCGATGCGCTGGCGCACCAGGGCGCGGTGCAACTAGCCTGCGTGGACGACGTGCAGGCGATCGCCGGCGATCGTGACGCGGAGGTCGCGTTGTTCGACCTGCACAACCGCGTGCGCGATGGCGGCGGCGTGTTGCTGTACGCGGCCGCTGCGACGCCGCTGCAACTCGCGCTCGCGCTGCCCGACCTGCGCTCGCGGCTCGCGCAATGCACGCAGTTCGCGCTGGCGGTCCCCGACGAAACCCGACGCCGCACGATCCTGCGCGAACGCGCCGCCGCGCGCGGACTGGAGATCGACGACGTGGTGATGGACTATTTGTTCCGACGCGTTGGGCGCGATCTTGGGACGTTGACTGCATTGCTCGATCGACTCGATCGCGCATCGCTGGCGGCGCAGCGGCGGATTACGGTGCCTTTTTTGCGGCAGGCGCTCGATCTGTAGCGTTCTTTAGATGTTTCCTTCTCCCTCCGGGAGAAGGTGCCGACTGCGAAGGCAGGATGCCGAAGCGAACGGCGAAGCCGGCCCGAAGGGCACGCCGCAGGAGCGGCGTGTAAGGCGGATGAGGGGCGCTAG
>JANXZP010000094.1 GCA_025355485.1 Pseudomonadota bacterium | reverse complement strand
GGCGGCTCGCAGTCGGTAGAGGATTCGCTGAAGATCGTGCGCAACGCCAGCGGCGGCAAGAGCCTGATGTTCGCGTTCGAGGGCGGCTACCACGGCCGCACGCTGGGCGCGTCTGCGATCACCTCGTCGTATCGCTACCGTCGCCGCTACGGCCATTTCGATCGCGCGCAGTTCGTCGAATTCCCGTACCACTTCCGCGGGCCGAAGGGCATGTCGAAAGAGGAATACGGCGAGCATTGCGTGGCGAAATTCGCGCGCCTGTTCGAGACCGAATACAACGGCGTGTGGGACGGCAAGGCCGGGCAGTGCGAATACGCCGCGTTCTACGTGGAACCCATTCAGGGTACCGGCGGCTACGTGATCCCGCCGCCGAATTTCTTCAAGGGCTTGAAGAAGGTACTCGACGAGTACGGCATCCTGCTGGTCGTCGATGAAATCCAGATGGGCTTCTTCCGTACCGGCAAGCTGTGGGCGATCGAACATTTCGGCGTGCAGCCCGACGTGCTGGTGTTCGGCAAGGCGCTGACCAACGGACTGAATCCGCTCGCCGGCATCTGGGCGCGCGAGGAACTGATCAACCCGACCGTGTTCCCGCCGGGCTCGACCCATTCGACGTTCGCGTCCAATCCACTCGGCACCGCAGTTGGCCTGGAAACGATGAAGATGCTCGCCGAGACCGATTACGAAACGATGGTGATGGGCAAGGGAAAACATTTCCTGGAAGGTCTTCGTGAGTTGCAGAAGCGCCATCCGGAAATCGGCGACGTCGATGGCCTCGGGCTCGCGTTGCGCGCGGAGATCTGCGAAGCCGATGGCTACACACCGAACAGGAAATTGCTCGACACGATGGTCGACATGGGCCTGGCTGGCGAGCTCGATCACGACGGCAAGAAGATGGGGCTGGTGCTCGATGTTGGCGGCTACTACAAGAACGTCATCACGTTCGCGCCGTCGTTGCACATCAGCGGCGAGGAAATCGACCTCGGCATGAAGCTGCTCGACCAGTTGCTGTCGAAGGCGAAGCGCGGCTGACCTCGACCGGAGCCGCGGATGAACGATTACATCTTCCTGATGCACGACGATGCGCCGCGCGATCGCGACCGCAGCGACCCGAGCGACTGGGGCAGATACATCGTAGGGCTCGAAAATGACGGTCGCTTCGCCGGCGGCAGCGAAATCGGCACAGGGGTTTGCGTGAGGAAGTCGGGCGATCCCGCCGCCATCTCCACGCACCTGGTGGGGTACATCCGCGTCCGGGCCGCCTCGCTTCATGACGCGCGCAAACTGCTGGAAGGCAATCCCGCATACGAGGCCGGTGGCACGGTGGAAGTCAGGGAGTTGCCGCGCTCCGGTTAGCATGCGCTTCGCGGCCGTGGGACGATTGCAAACCAGCGGCCAACAGCAATATCCCCAAAACAGTGCGCATTGCGCGCTCGATCCAATGGAGTGCAGTCGATGCGTCACATCTTCCTGGCCGGCATGCTTGCCTGCGCTTGCGTCGCCGATGCGATGGCGCAAGTCGCGCCGACGGCCCAGGCGCCGGGCTCCGCGAATGTCCGCGAGCTCGAATCCGTCGTCGTTCGCGGAGTGGTGCCGGGTCCGGGCTTGTGGAAAGTATCGAAAGGCGATCACGTGATGTGGGTGCTCGGCACGCTGTCGCCGTTGCCGAAGGACATCGCCTGGGATTCGCGGCATGTGGAAGCCGTGATCGCGAAGTCGCAGGAAGTATTGTCGACCCCCGAGGTGCAGGTCTCGATGAAGACGGGCTTCCTCGGCCTCGGCCTGGTCATGTTGTTACCGTCGCTGATCGGCCTGCGCAACAACCCGGATGGCGCGCTGCTCAAGGACGTCGTGTCGCCCGACCTGTATGCGCGCTGGAGCGTGCTGAAGGCGAAGTACATCGGCAGTAGCGGCAAGGTCGAGAAGTGGCGCCCGATCTTCGCGGCGCTCGATCTGTACGACGCGGCGATCGACAAGGCCGGCCTGACCGACAAGTCGCTCGTGCAGAAAACCGTCGACGCGGCGGCGAAACGCGCGGGCGTGAAAGTCACCACGCCGCGGGTCGAAGTCGTGGTCGAGGATCCGAGGGCGGCGGTCAAGGAATTCAAGGCATCCGCGCTCGACGACCGCGAGTGCTTTCGCAAGACGCTCGATCGCATCGATACCGACCTGGGCGCGATGACCGCGCGCGCGAATGCGTGGTCGACCGGCGACATCGAAGCCTTGCGCAGCCTCCCCTACACCAGCCAGATGGCTGCGTGCGCAGCGGCGGTTTCCCAGGCGCAACTCGCGCGCAAGCGCGGCGGCGGCGACCTTGAAGTGCGCGCCGAACAGGCATGGCTCGATGCGGCCACCAGCGCGTTGACGAACAACCGCGCCACGTTCGCAATGCTGCCGATCGCGAACTTGCTCAAATCCGACGGTTATCTGTCGCGACTGCGCGCGTCGGGCTATGCGGTCGAGGAGCCTGCCGCGAAGGCGCAAGGCGTCGTCGAAACCAAGCCCACGGACACCGCTGCGAAATAAGCCGCCACTATTTTCTCGACGCAAAAAAAGCGCGAGGCATCGCTGCCCCGCGCGCTTACGGATGATGTGTCGTTCGGTTACTGGCAGCTCTTGCCGTGCTCGCCGCGGAAGCCTTTGGCCTTCGCATCGCTCTCGGACATGTACGACCCCGCCTTGGTCTTGCCGTACCAGCGATCGTTCGAGCAGTGATACACCTTCGTACTGCTATTGACCCACACCATGCCCGGGCCACCGCCGATCGCCGGCGTTGCTGCCGGCTTCGGCATAGTCCTGGCCGCAGGTGCGGCGACGGGCTTCGGCGTTGCCGTAGGTGCAGCGGCGACGGGTGCTGGTGCGGTTGCAGCCGGCTTGGCTGCTGCGGGTGCGACCACCGGTGCCGGCTTCGGCGCTGGCGTCGCAGCACTCGCCGCGTTCTTGTTGATGCCGCCGTGGCCGCGACAGGCGCCGCGCGTGGATGCGGCTGAGAAACTCGAGCCGTCCTTGCAGGTTCCGCTCACGGTTGCCGCAGTTGATGCCGCCGTCGGCGCAGGCGCGGCTTTCGGCGTTGGTGCGGGTGCCGGAGCGGCCGGAGCGGCCTTCGGCGTGGCCGCGCTGGCCGCGCCCTTGTTGATGCCGCCGTGGCCCCTGCAGGCGCCGCGCGTGGATGCGGCGGAAAAAGTCGAGCCGTCCTTGCAGGTTCCAGTGACGCCGGTAGTAGCGGTCTGAGCATGCGCGCCGATCGAGGTCAGGAATCCGGCGGCTATCACCGCCGAGGCAAGTAGCATTTTCATCGCAGTCTCCAGTCGGGGGAAAAGGGTCGTGCTTGGTTCTTGCGGGCCGTGCGCGCGCGAAAGCGCGACGAGCGTAACCCGATCCGGGGACAGAGTCGTTCATCGTGAACGGCCTGTCCAGGATTCGCCGGAGCGGTCGTCATGCGTGCCGCCGCAATGCCAGCACCGCATTCAACCCGCCGAACGCGAACGAATTCGACAGCACCGCGCGCACCGGTATTTCGCGCGCGGTGTTCGGTACATAGTCGAGGTCGCATTCCGGATCGGGGTCGATGAAGTTCGCGGTCGGCGGAATCACACCCTCGCGCAGCGCGCCGATCGCGGCGACCAGTTCGATCGCGCCGGCTGCGCCAAGCGCGTGGCCGTGCATGGATTTCGTGGACGATACCGCGAGCGCATCGGCGTGCGTGCCGAACACGTGGCGGATCGCGGCGGTTTCGGTGGGATCGTTGGCGGGCGTGCCGGTGCCGTGTGCGTTGATGTAGTCGATCTCATCGGGATTCATGCGCGCATCGGCGAGCGCGCGGCTGATCGCGCTGGCCGCGCCATCGCGCGACGGGAACACGATGTCGGCGGCGTCCGACGACATGCCCGCACCCGCGAATTCGGCGAGGATCGTCGCACCGCGTTTCATTGCATGCTCGTATTCCTCCAGCACGAAGATGCCCGCGCCTTCGCCGAGCACGAGTCCGCGTCGCTGCTTGCAGAACGGACGGCAGGTATCGTCGGCGAGCACGCGCATCGACTCCCACGCCCGCGCGACACCGTAGGTGATGCAGGCCTCGCTGCCGCCGGTCACGGCGGTATCGGCCATGCCCGAGCGCACCATGTGGAAGGCCTGCGCCATCGCGTGGTTGGCCGATGCGCAAGCGCTGGACACCGCGAACGCCGGGCCGCGCAGGCCGAACTCGATGCAGACCTGGCTGGCCGGCGCGTTCGCCATCAACCGCACGATGGTCAACGGATGCAAGCGCGGATTGTTTTCCGCGTAGAGGCGCCGCGAAGCCTGG
>JANXZP010000083.1 GCA_025355485.1 Pseudomonadota bacterium | reverse complement strand
GAGATCGAGGCGATGCGAGCCGCGGCGATGGCCAAGGGCGAGAAGCCGCGCTACAACGGCCATTATCGCGACCGCAACGAGCCATGCCGCGACGATCCGAACCGCGTGCTGCGCTTCCGCAATCCGGTCGGCGGGTCGGTGGTGTTCGACGACAAGGTCAAGGGCCGCATCGAGTGGAGCAATGCCGAACTCGACGACTTCGTGCTGATCCGTTCCGACGATTTCCCGACCTACAACTTCGCGGTGGTCGTGGACGACATCGACATGCGCATCACCGAGGTGATCCGCGGCGACGACCACGTCAACAACACGCCGCGCCAGATCAATGTGTACGAGGCGCTCGGCGTGCCTCCGCCGATCTTCGCGCACCTGCCGATGATCCTCGGCCCGGATGGCCAGAAGTTGTCGAAGCGCCACGGTGCGGTCGGGGTGATGCAATACCGCGACGATGGCTACCTGCCGCATGCGCTGCTGAACTACCTGGTGCGGTTGGGTTGGTCGCACGGCGACCAGGAAATCTTCTCGCGCGAGCAGATGATCGAACTGTTCGACATTGCCAGCGTCAACCACAGCGCTTCGCGTTTCGACATCGACAAGCTCAACTGGCTCAACCAGCAGTACCTGAAGAATGATGATCCGGAAGCTGTCGCTGCGCACCTGGACTGGAACCTGCGCCACGCCGGCTACGATCTGGCCAGCGGCCCGGCCGCGGTCGATGTGGTGATCGCGCTGCGCGATCGCGTGCACACGCTCAAGGAAATGGCCGAGCGCGCGCGGGTGTGGTTCGAGCCGCTGCGCGATTATGACGATGCCGCCGTCGCCAAGCACTTGACCGATGCCGCGGTCGCGCCGCTCGCATCGATGCGTGAACGGCTCGCCGATGCGCCGAAGTGGACGCCCGAAGCGGTACACGCCGCGCTGGCGCACACCGCCGAGGCGCTGGGCCTGGGGCTGGGCAAGGTCGCGCAACCGCTGCGGGTGGCGATCACCGGCACCCAGGTGTCGCCGTCGATCGAGCACACCGTGTACCTGGCCGGCCGCGATGCCGCGCTGGAACGCATCGATGCGGCGCTGGAACGCATTGCCAGGCACGCGGTGGGATAAAGTATCGGCATGGCCGCCAAGTCCGCCTGCACCGATCCCAAGCATCACGTCCACCACGCCGATGACTACGTGCGCGAGGTCGAGAAAGCCTGCGCTGAACGCGGCTTGCGGCTGACGCCGTTGCGTGCCGATGTGCTGCGCCTGGTCGCCGATTCGAAAAAGCCGGTGAAGGCCTACGACCTGCTCGATCGCATCCGCGAGTCCAAGGCCGCTTCGGCGCCACCGACTGTGTATCGCGCGCTGGACTTCCTGCTCGGCAACGGCTTCATCCACAAGCTCGAATCGATCAACGCCTTCGTCGCCTGCCACCATCCGAGCGTGCAGCACACCGTGCCGTTCCTGATCTGCGACAACTGCCACGCCGCAATCGAGATGGAGGACGAGCGGATCGGCCACCTGCTCGACGAAAAAGCTCGTGCGCTGGGTTTTTCGCCGCAGGCGCAGACGCTGGAAGTGCATGGCCTCTGCGCGAATTGCCGCAAGAAGGCAGCCTGAATAGGCTATCCGTGACCAAACGGTCGCGTGCCGGCATTCAGGGACGAATGTTATAGTGTTGCAATGTCGACCACCTTCCAGCCAGTAACGCCCAAGCGCAGGGGCCTGCTTGATCGCCTCGGCGCGACCGGCTCGATGCTGTGCGCGGTGCACTGCGCGGCATTGCCGCTGGTTCTGGCTATCGCGCCAGCGATCGGCGCCGGATTCGCAAGCCCGACATTCGAAATCGGCTTCATCGCTTTCGCGAGCCTGCTCGGTCTGACCAGCCTGATCCTTGGCTATCGCCGACACCGCGTGGGTCGCGCGCTGTCGTTGCTGGTGCCAGGTATCGCGCTGCTGTGGTCCGCGGTGCTGATCGAATCCTTGCACGAGAACCTGATTGGCCATGCGATCGCGATGGCCTGCGGCGGTACGCTGATCGCGACGGCACATGTGTTGAATCTGCGGCTGTCGCATTCGCATGCGCACGGCGAAACCTGCGACCACGCATAGCGGCACGATCAATGACGCTCGCGCCGCGTTGGTGTTAGGCTACGCGCCACTTCACCGCAACGCAGGAACGATCATGGGCAAGGGCGACAAGAAAACCCCGAAGGGCAAGCGCAGCGCAGGAAGCTACGGCAACGCGCGTCCGCATGGCGGAACCAGCAAGGCCGCACCGAAAGCCGCCGCGAAACCGGCCGGCAAGACCGCCGTCGCGAAATCCGCGGCGAAGCCTGCAGCCAAGGCGCCGGCCAAGACCGTCGTCAAGAAGGCGCCGACGAAGAAGGCCTGAGCTTCAAGTGACCTGGCGAAAAACCCCGCTATGTGCGGGGTTTTTTGTGTCTGGCCAAAGCACGGCCGTACTACACGACGAACACGCCTCCGGCGATCACCCGACGCGCAGGATTTCCACCCAGCCAGTAACACAGCTCCGCCGGATCCTGCGCATCCCACACCACCAAGTCTGCGCGCTGGCCGACTTGCAGCCTGCCGCGATCGCGCAGACCCAATGACTTCGCCGCGTTGATCGTTGTGCCGCGCAACGACTCCTCGGGCGTCAACCGGAATTGCGCGCAGGCCAGCGCCATCGCCAGTCGCAGCGACAGCAAGGGCGACGTGCCCGGATTGCAATCGGTCGCCACCGCCATCGCGACGCCATGCGCGCGCAGGCTCTCGATCGGCGGCAATTTCGTTTCACGCAGGCACACGAACGCGCCGGGCAGCAACACCGCGACCGTTCCGGATGCAGCCATCGCGCGTACGTCGTCATCGGTGATGTGTTCGAGATGATCGGCTGACAATGCCAGATAGCGCGCCGCCAAAGCCGCGCCGCCGAGATGGCTGAGTTGTTCGGCATGCAGCTTGATCGGCAGTCCGTGCATGCGCGCGGCATCGAACACGCGCTGCGTCTGTGCAAGCGTGAAGCCTATGCCTTCGCAGAACGCGTCCACGGCATCGGCGAGTCCGGCCTGCGCGACGGCGGGCAGCATCTTGTTGCAGACGAAGGCTATGTAGTCGTCCGCGCGGCCGGCGAATTCGAGCGGCAAGGCATGCGCGCCGAGGAAGGTCGTGCGCACACCGACGCCGAGTTCGACGCCGATCCGCCGCGCGACGCGCAGCATCTTGATTTCGGTATCGGTGTCGAGGCCGTAGCCGGATTTGATTTCCAGTGTCGTCACGCCATCGCGCAACAGCGCGCGTGCGCGTGGCAGCGATGTCGCGAACAGGTCGTCCTCGCTCGCTGCGCGGGTCTCGAGCACCGTGGACAGGATGCCGCCACCGGCTTTTGCGATGTCCTCGTAGCTCGCACCTTGCAAGCGCAACTCGAACTCGTGCGCACGATCGCCGGCGAACACCAGGTGCGTGTGGCAGTCGATCAGTCCCGGAGTGACGAGTGCGCCGTGCGCGGGTTCGACGCGCGCGGCCAAAGCTTCAGGCACGCGAGGCAGTGCATCCATGCGTCCGGCAAACACGATGACGCCGTCTTTCGAGCCGATCGCGCCGTTCTCGATCAGGCCATAGCCGGCGTCGCCAGCGAGGGTGGCAAGGCGCGCGTCGATGATCAGCAGGTCCCAGCGGTCGTGCACGACGGCTCCGGCACAGGTTGCGAAGTCCGCATGATAGCCGCGCTGGCGACGCACGCGCGCAGCCGTTACGCTGCCAGCATGGAAACGACGCAGACATTGCGCGCCGAGCGCGCCTGGACGCCGGATGGCTGGGTGCGCGACGTCGCATTCGGCTGCGATGCGAAGGGACGGTTTGCGCCCGGTTCCGCAGCGAACGCGAACGCATGGCCCGCCGCGAAGTGGGTGCTGCCCGGCATCGCCAACCTGCATTCGCACGCGTTCCAGCGCGCGATGGCGGGGCTTGCGGAGAAACGCGGCAGCGACCACGACTCGTTCTGGAGATGGCGTGAAACCATGTACGCGTTCGCCTCGCGGATCACGCCCGAGGACCTGCATGCGATCGCCGCACAACTCTATGTCGAGATGCTGCGCGCCGGTTATACCCAGGTCTGCGAATTCCACTACCTGCATCACGCGCCGGACGGCCGGCCCTACGCCGACCCGGCGGCGATGTCGCGCGCGATCATCGCCGCCGCGCGCGAGACCGGCATCGGTCTGACCCTGTTGCCGGTGCTGTACATGCGCGGTGGATTCGATGGTCGCGCGTTGTCGCAACGACAGGCCCGGTTCGGGCATAGCGTCGATGCATTCCTTCAACTGCTCGAAATCCTGCGCGCAGAAGAGGATGGGCAGCTGCGCATCGGGATGGCGTTCCACAGCCTGCGCGCGGTGCCGCCGGATGCCCTCGCGGCGACGCTTGCCGCATTGCCGAAAGACATGCCGCGGCATATCCACATCGCGGAGCAGATCGCGGAAGTCGAGGAGTGCGTCGCGTCGCGCGGTTCGCGGCCGGTGCGATGGTTGCTCGACCACGCCGATGTGGATTCGCGCTGGACGCTGGTGCATGCGACCCATCTGGACGAGGGCGAGTTGCGTGGCATCGCGGCGAGCGGCGCGACCGTTGCGCTGTGTCCGACGACGGAGGCGAATCTCGGCGATGGCTTGTTTCCACTGCGTGCGTATCTCGATGCGGGCGGCGCCTGGGGAATCGGTTCGGATTCGAACAGCTCGGTGTCGCCGGTCGAGGAGTTGCGCTGGCTCGAGTACGGGCAGCGGCTGGTCACGCGCAGCCGCAATGTCGCCGCCGATGCGCGCACGCCGTCGGTCGGCGAAACCCTGCTACGTGGCGTTGCGAGCAGTGCTACCGCGGCCAGTGGCGTCGCGCTCGGCACGCTCGCAGCGGGCCAGCGCGCCGACTGGATCGTGCTCGACGCCGATGCGCCTGAACTCGCCGCACGTGGCGAAGGCGATGTCGTGGATAGCTGGCTGTTCAACGGTAACCGCGGCCTGGTGCGCGATGTCATCATCGCCGGACGCCGCATCGTGCGCGATCGTCGGCACGTGGACGAAGACCGTATCGCCGCGCACTACCGCGACTGCGTACAGCGGCTCGCCGCAGCGATGTAGATCGTCAGCGCAGCGCGGGCAGTAGCGGTGCAATGTCGCCGTCGTTGCGCTCGGGGCGGATGCCCAGCAGCTTCGCCAGCAGCGGATACACATCCACGTTCGGAAACTCCGGCAACAACACGCCGCTGCGGAACGCCGGTCCATGTGCGATAAACAGCGCGCGCATCAGCGGCGCGGCATTGTCGTAGCCGTGTTCGCCGAGTTTGTAATCGCGCGTCGGCATCTCTTCGCGCGTGGTGATGATCCAGCCCACGTCAGGCATGCACAGCAGCGGCGGCACGCGCGGATTGCGGCCGTAGTGCAGGCGTTCGGGGACGTCCTGCTTGCGCCAGCATTGCATGTGGTCGTGTTGGGCGAGCAATGCGGTTTCGACGCGCGCCGCGAAGCCGGGGTTCGCGCGCAGACCGGCTAGCACGCCGAGCGTGACCGCGTGGATTTCATCGACCGGCACGATCTCGTCGAGCACGAGATGGTGATCGGCCGGCACCGCGGCGAAGCCATGATCGGACACGACCACCAGGTTGATCGCATTTTCCAATCCGCGCTGCGCTATCCCATCGCGAAGATGGGCGAGCGCGGCATCCACTGCGGCGATCGCGGCGTTCGTTTCCGGCGAATCGGGGCCATGGTCGTGTGCGGCGCGATCGACGCCGTCGAAGTACAGGGTGATGAAGTGCGGGCGTTGCGCAGCCGGCAGATCCAGCCACGCCAGAACCTGATCCACGCGTTGCATCGGTGGCACGGTCTTGTCGAACGCGCGCCAGTAGTCTGGATGCCGGCCGTGGATCGGTGCGTCCGAACCCGGCCAGAACATCGTCGCCGTGCGCAGGCCGGCGCGATCGGCGCTGATCCAGATCGGAGTGGCTTCGTCCCACCAACGCTCCTCGGTGGCGGTGTAGTTCTTCGAAACGAAACGCACGCCGGGAATCGCTGGATCTTCCATCGTGTTCGCGACGACGCCGTGGTGATCCGGATACAGGCCGGTCACCAGCGTGTAGTGGTTCGGGAAGGTCAGCGTCGGAAACGATGGCTGCATGCTGGTCGCCCGCACGCCTTCGCGCGCGAACCGCGCCAAGGTCGGGGTCATGCCGCGATCGAGGTAATCCGGGCGGAAGCCGTCGATCGAAACCAGCAGCAAGGAGGCTGGTCGTTCAGTGTGCGCTGTCTGCCTTGCGGTTTGCTGTGCGCAGGCGACCAGCACGATCAGCGCAGCGAGCAGCAAGACGTGGCGTGGCATGGGCGAGAGGAAGCTGCGCGAGGGTCTTTACCATGCCACAGGTTTGAGAACCGTGTACAAGCGGCTTGTGGCGACGCTTTCCTGCCGGATCCGGTTCCGTTCACAGGGCTGACGCCTGCTTAAACGCGATGGAGACGACACTACGACGCAGCGCTTCCGTAGCGTATAAACAGACGGGAAGAACCCGCGGCAGTGCGGTGCTCCACCCCCGCCAATCTGGGAGAAGTTCGTGAACAAGTTCCTGCTTCCGCTGTTGCTCGCCGCATGCGTCGGTAGCGCGTTCGCGCAATCCCCCGCCACGGCCAGCGACGACAAGGCCAAGGTCGACAAGTCCGCCGCGCAGACCGCAGCGGAGAAATCCGCCGACAGCTTCTGCTTGCGCGAAACCGGATCGCATCTGCGTGCGATCACGAACGATCACAGCAAGCGCGCCGTCGAATGCGCGAATGCGCCCGGTCGCGCCTACACGCGCGAAGACATCGAACGTACCGGTGCGATCAATACCGCCGACGCTCTGCGTCGCCTGGATCCGTCGATCCATTGAGGATCGCTCTGCGGAGCGCACATTCCGGTGCGCTCCGCCACTACGTCATGATCGTACGGTCGCGCTGATTCCATCGGCGTCTTCCGCTCCGACATCCGCACGATTGTGAAGGCGCGTCGTGACATGCGCAGTCGATCGTCCGTTCTGGATCCGAACGCGTTGGGCTATCCTTGCGCGAACACATTCCAGGAATCGGCCCATGCGACGCGTCCGACTGATTGCCTGCCTGCTGGTTTTTCTGTGTTGCGCACCAGCGTCCGCAGCAGAGCGTCCGCTCACGGTGTTCGCCGCGGCCAGCCTGCGTGAAAGCCTTGATGCCGTCGCGCAAGCCTGGGAAGTCGACGGCCACGGCAAGATCGTGGTTTCGTACGCGGCGAGTTCGGCATTGGCCAAGCAGGTCGAGCAGGGCGCGCCGGCGGACGTGTTCGTGTCGGCCGATGTCGAATGGATGGATTACCTGCAGGATCGCAAATTGATCGAACCCGCGTCGCGATTCGTGCTGGTGCGCAACGCACTGGTGTTGATCGCACCCGCGACATCGACGCTGAAATCGCTGGATCCGTCGAAACATGGCGCACTGCTGGCGGCGTTGGACAGCGGTCGTCTCGCTGTAGCGGAAACAACAAGCGTGCCGGTGGGCAAGTACGCGCGACAGTCGCTGGAAAAACTCGGGCTGTGGAACGCTGTCGCGATGCGGCTCGCGCAAGGCGAGAACGTGCGCGCTGCGCTGGAGTTCGTCGCGCGCGGCGATACGCCGCTTGGCATCGTCTATCTGACCGATGCACGCGCCGAGCCGCGCGTGAAGATACTCGCGACATTCACCGACACCACCCACGCATCGATCGTGTATCCGGCCGCGCGTACCACCGGCGCTACCGATCCGAAAGCCGCTGCGGCATTCCTCGAATTCCTGCGCGGCAAGCAGGCCGTTGCGATCTTCCGCCGCGCCGGTTTCACCGACGGCCGCTGACGTGGACTTTCGCGAAGCATGATCGCCTTCACCGCCGCGGAAACCGATGCGATCGCATTGTCGGTGCGCGTCGCGGCGTTCGCGATCGTGGTCGCGTTGCCGTTCGCGGTCGGTGTCGCCTACGTGCTCGCGCGCTGGCGTTTTCGCGGCAAGATCCTGTTCGACGCGCTCGTGCATCTGCCGCTGGTGCTGCCGCCGGTGCTGACCGGCTACGCGCTGCTCGTGCTGTTCGGCCGCCACGGCGCGATCGGCGAACGGCTCGAGCACTGGTTCGGGATCAGCGTCGCGTTCCGCTGGACCGGCGCGGTGATCGCCGCCGCGGTGATGGCGTTCCCGTTGTTCGTGCGCTCGGTGCGGCTGTCGATCGAAGCGATCCCGCGCGAGCTCGACGAAATCGCCGCCAGCCTGGGCGCGCCGCCGTGGCAGCGCTTCTGGCGCGTGCTGCTGCCGCTGAGCCTGCCAGGGATCGCCGCCGGCATCACGCTCGCGTTCGCGAAGGCGCTCGGCGAATTCGGCGCGACCATCACCTTCGTGTCGAATATCCCGGGCGAAACGCAAACGATCTCCCTCGCGATCCAGTCGCTGACCCAGGTACCGAACGGAGACGCCGGCATCTGGCGGCTCGCGATCGTGTCGGTGCTGCTCTCGCTCGGCGCGCTGGCCGCATCGGAATGGCTGACCCGGCGCGCGCTGCGCAACCGACGCTGACTTCTGGCACGCTCCAATCGATGGATCACGGCTTAGGCTTCGCCAAACTCGCGGAGAACACTGCATGCGCCCTCGCAACCCTGTCGTCACAGCCACGTTCACACTGACCTTGGCTATCGCCGCGTCCCTCGCATTCGCATCGCCGCCGGTCAAACCAACGGCAACTCCGAAAACGGTCACCAAGACCGTCGAAGTTCCGCAGGCGAAGCCGCAGACCAGGGTCGAAGTCGTGACCGCCGCGCTCAGCCCCGCCGAATGCGAGGTCTGGGATCGCGAACGCAGCTTCGCGACCAGCGTCGAGCATCACGACGCGGCAGCGTTCGCCGAACACGTCGATCCGCAGGCTGCGTTCAACGCAGGCACGCGCGTGCCGGTGCACGGCCGCGCCGCGGTGGTCGGCGACTGGAAGGAGATTGTCGAAGGCAAGCAGATCAAGCTGCGCTGGTCGCCAGCGATCGTCACTATCGGCGGCGACGGTAACCTCGCTATTTCGCGCGGCCCGGCGTGGCTGGAAGACCTGCGACCGAACGCGAAACAGCGTTACCGGATCGGCGAGTTCATCTCGACCTGGAGCAGGAACCGCGACGGCAAATGGCGCGTACTGTTCGACAGCAGCGCCACGCCGATGCATGCGGTCACTGCGGATGAAGTCGCCCAGCTCGTCGCTGCACTGCCGAAAAGCTGCCAGGCCGCGCCGCGCTGAACATCACAGCGCGAGCCGCGCCTGCCCGACGCCTTCGTGTTCGAGCAGGAACTGCTTGAGCGGTAGCCCGCCGCCGAAGCCGGTCAGGCTGCCGTCGCTTCCGATCACGCGATGGCAGGGCAGCACGATCGGCAACGGGTTGCGGCCATTCGCGGAACCGACCGCGCGTACCGCTTTCGGCGAACCGACGCGCGCGGCGAGCTGACTGTAGCTCCAGGTCGCGCCGTACGGAATCTGCGCGAGCGTCTTCCAGACCTTCAACTGGAACGGTGTGCCTTGCGGCGCAAGCGGCAAGTCGAACGTATTGCGCTCGCCTGCGAAATACGCGAGCAGTTGTTCGCGCGGCTCGCGCAATGCATTCGCGTCGCGCTTCCAACTTGCACGATCCGGCGCGTCGTATTTGTTCTCGGGGAACAGCACATAGTGGATGCCGCTGTCGTCCGCCGCGACGGTCAGCATGCCGATCTTCGTCTTGAACGCATCGAACCACATCACCGTTTCTCCTTCGCTTGATCGTTCGCAAGATGCCAAAAATGCAACACCGCGTAAGCACGCCAAGGTCGCCAGGTCTGCGAGCGTGCATCGGTCGCGCGTTCGCTCAGCCTTTTGTCGTCGCCGAGCATCTGCTGCAGCACGAGGTCGCCAGCCGGAAATGCATCCGGATGGCCGAGCGCGCGCAGCGCGATGTAATGCGAAGTCCACGCCCCGATGCCGGGCAGCGCGCTCATGTGTTCGACGAACGTGTCGAGGCGCTGGCCCACGCTGAAATCGACACGACCATCCGCGACGGCTGCGGCCAATGAACGCAAGGTTGCGGCGCGAGACTTGGGCAGGCCGATCGCTTCCAGCGGCGCATCGTGCAGGTGCTGCGGTGTCGGGAATGTGCGATCCAATCCTTCGCGCGATTGTGTGCGCGTTTCGCCGTATGCATCGACAAGCCGTCGGGCGAGCGTTGTCGCACCGGCTACGCTGATCTGCTGGCCAAGCACCGCACGCACCGCGATCTCGAAGCCGTCCCAACCGCCCGGAACGCGTAGCCCCGGACGCTTCCTGATCGCCTTCGCGAGCAAAGGTTCGACACGCAACACCGCCTGCACTGCCGCGAGATCCGCGTCGAGGTCGAACATTCGGCGCACGCGCCGCACGATGTCGGGAATCGCGCGCGGGTCGGCGTCGGAAATTTCCAGTAGCAGTTCGGGTTTTGTGCGGCTTGCGGTAACGCGAATCCATGTCGACGCGTCCGTCGCGCCGATCACGCGTTCGTAGCTGTCCACGCCGACATGCTCGATGCCGGGAATCGCGCGCCTCGCCAGGAACGCGAGCATCGTCGTGAAATCCAGCGGAGGGCGATAGCCGAGCCGTAACGTCAGCGCACCGCTCGGCGTTTCGCCGCGCTGCCGACGGATTGCGCTGGGGGCCATCCCGCAACCTTCGAGGAACGCCGTGTTGAATCGCCGCAAGCTGTTGAAGCCGGCTGCGAGCGCGACCTGCGTCACCGGCAGCGTCGTTTCCGTCAACAATTGTTTCGCGAGCAACAGCCGGCGCGTCGTGTGCACCGCGATCGGCGTCGCGCCCGTGCGAGCGAGGAACACGCGACGCAATTGCCGCGAACCAATGCCGACTTGCGCCGCCAGCGTTTCGATCGAAGCATCCTGCAACGCGCCGTCCGCGATCAGCGCGAGCGCACGTTGCACCGTGTCGTCGCCGCCGCGCGCATGCGCTTCCGGCGACAGTTCGGGCCGGCAACGCAGGCACGGCCGATATCCGTCAGCAGTCGCTGCGGCAGCGGTCGGGTAATACGTGACGTTCTGGCGCTTCGGCGTCGGTGCCGGACACACCGGCCGGCAGTAGATATGCGTGCTGCGCACTGCGGTGAAGAACAAGCCGTCGAAGCGCGCGTCTTTCGAAGCGCGTGCGCGGTCGCAGATGGCGGGCGAGGGCATGGTCGGGTAGGACATGCCCGCATGATAGAGCCGGTCGCAGCCGAAAACTCGCCGTTTTCGGACATCAATGCCGGGCGCCGTTCCGCGCGCCCGGCTGGCCGACAGGACGTCAGTGCGCGGCGGTCTTCGGCTTGCGGAACTTGAACACGAACTGGTCGGTGTGGCCGCGGATCGACTTGTCGAACACTTTCACCTTGTGGTCGTCCGCCGGGTTGCGCAGCACGTCGCTTTCGCCTTCGAACACGAAGCCGGCGG
>JANXZP010000052.1 GCA_025355485.1 Pseudomonadota bacterium | reverse complement strand
GGTATCGGCCAGCGAACGGTTCATGCGTCCATCGCCATCGTCGAACACGCGATAGCCGAGCAGGCGCTCGCACATCCGCTGCGCCTGCGCCTCGCCGTCGTCGGGCTCAATCGCCACCAGCGCCAGCAACCCGGGCCCGATTGCGCCGGCCGTTTCATCGCCGACGCGGACCTCGGCGCGGGTCACGCGCTGGATCAGGGCGAGCATGGGAATCGCGGATTCGGCATTTGCGCATGCTGCATGCCGCGCCAAGCAGCGGTCAACGGACAATTGTTTAGACTTCGCGGCATGCGCTTCGCCGACATTGCCGGAACCCTGCTTTACGCACTCGCCGCACTCGTCGGGCGTTTGCCGCTGCGCGCGATGCATTGGCTGGGCGACACGGCAGCGTGGCTGTCTCGCGCGCTGAACCTGCGCGAGTCGCGGGTGGCACGACGCAATCTGGAGATCGTGTATCCGCAGCTCGATGCGCCGACCCGCCAGACGCTGCTGCGCGCGGTGTTGCGCGAAACCGGACGCGGTGCATTCGAAACGCTGCGCTTCTGGACGCGTAGCGAGCGCGACAACCTGCGCCTCATCGACCACATGCACGGACAGGAATATTTCGACTCGGCTCTCGCCTCGCACCACGGGCTGATCATCGCTGCGCCGCATTACGGCAACTGGGAATTGTTGAACCAGTGGCTGGCCGCGCGTGCGCCGATCACGGTGCTGTATCGGCGGCCGGAACATTCGTCGGGCGAGGCGTTCCTGCGCCGCGTGCGTGGCCGCGCCAACGTGCACCAACTGCCTGCCGAAGGCGCGGCGATGCGCGGGTTGTTCAAGGCCCTGCAGGCCGGCGGCGTGGTCGGCATCCTGCCCGACCAGCAACCCAAGGCCGGCGATGGCATGTTCGCGCCATTCTTCGGCATGGACGCACTGAGCATGACCTTGTTGCCGCGGCTCGCGCAGCGTACCGGTGCGGCCGTGCTGTTTGCGGTTGCGGAGCGCCGTTACACGCCATCGGGTCCGCGTTTCGATGTGCATCTGATCCCCGCGCCCGCCGCAATCCACGAGGCGGACCTGCACGCCGCGGTCGCTGCGATGAATGCCGCCGTGCAGGCGATCGCCGAACGCGATCCGACCCAGTACCAGTGGACTTACAAGCGCTACAGCCAGCGGCCGGTCGATTCCGGTGATCCGAATCCCTACCCGCCGGAGCCGCGATGACTGCACCGCTTCCACTGTCGGGCGTCGTGATCGCGAAGAATGAGGCAGGCCGCATCGGTCGCTGCGTCGCTACGCTCGCTCGCGTGTGCGCGGAAGTCTGGGTGCTCGATTCGGGCTCGACCGACGCCACCATCGCCGAAGCGCAAGCCGCGGGTGCGCAGGTACGGCAACAGGACTGGCTGGGATTTTCCGCGCAGAAGAATGCCGCGATCGCACTCGCAAAGCAATCCTGGGTGCTGCTGCTGGACGCTGACGAATGGCTGGGCGAGGGCGCCGAAGCAGCACTGCGCAAGCTGTTCGCTGATGGCACGGTCGAACGCGCCGATGTTTGGGAGCTGGAGCGCCGAACGCATTTCCTCGGGGCCGCACTCGATCATGGCGGATGGGGTCGCGAACGCGTAGCACGCCTGTTTCGCAGCGACCTGCGCTACCTGCCCGCCGATGTGCACGAGCGGCTGGATCTGCGCGGCCGGCGTGTTGCGCATCTGCACGCGCGCATCGAGCACGACACCGCGCGTTCGCTGGACGAATACCGCGCCAAACTCGCGCGCTACGCGATGTTGTGGGCGCAGCAGAGACTCGGCGAAGGACGCCGCGCGGGCGCACTCGCGGCGCCGTTGCACGCGGCCGGCTATTGGCTGAAGAATTACCTGCTGCGCGGCGGCTTTCTTGACGGTGCGAAGGCGCGCGTCTATCACGCCTGCCACGCGCGCTACGTCTTCGACAAATACCGCGAATTGCGCCGCCAGGCCCGCCCATGAGTTCCATCCTGTTCTGGGATCCGTCCTGCCTGCGTCCCTACGACACCCGGACCGTGCAGAACGAAGCCATCGGCGGCTCGGAATCGAGCCTGTCGCGGGTCGCCGACGCGCTCGATGCGTACGTGATCCAGCACAATCGCACCCAGGTCGAAGGCCGCTATTGCCCGCCCGGCGTCATCCCCGGCATCACCCATGTTGTGGTCAGCCGCGATCCACGCGCGCTGCCGGCCGTTCGCGCGCTCTATCCCGATGCGCGCTTCCACCTGTGGATGCACGACCAGATCCATCCGGGCTCGACGCGCGGGCGCCGACTGGCGAACACGGCCGACGTGTTGCGTGAGTTGTCTGTCACGATCGTCTGCGTTTCCGATACGCAGCGACGCGGAGTCGAGGCCACGTTGCAGCGCATGGACCTGGGCGATCGGGTGCATACGCGCACGATCTACAATCCGATCGACAGCGCGCTCGCGCCGGATGGATCGCCGGTCGATCGCGACAAGCTGGTGTTCTTTTCATCGCCCAACAAGGGCCTCAAGTACACCCTGGATGCGTTCCGTGCAATGCGACGGCAGCTGCCGACGTTGCGCCTGCTGGTCGGCAATCCGGGCTACAAGACCGACACGTCCGCACGCATCGAGGGCGTGACCTGGCTCGGACCGCAACCGCAGGCGCGAATGCACGCCGAAGTTCGCAGTGCGTTGTGCACGTTCTGTCCCAACTTCGTGATACCGGAAACCTTCGGCCTGGTGTTCGCCGAATCGATGGCGCTGGGCACGCCGGTTTTGACGCACGATTGCGGCGCAGCCAGTGAAGTCATCGGCGATCGCGCGATGGTGCTGCCGGTCACGCGCTGGCAGCGCGCCTACGAACGCGCGTTCGGAAAGCTGTCATCGCGCGTTCGCAGCGGACCGGCACGGATGGCCGCACGCATGGGATTGTTCGACGTGTACATCGAGCGCATCCGCGCGTGGCGCGATGGAGGCAGGCCGCACGTCGGGCCCGATCCACGCTTCGCGCTGGCAACCGTGGCCGAACAATGGCGCGCACTGCTGGGATCATCACGATGAGCGACCACGCGATTTCTTCCCGGGCCGCAACGACCGCGCCACTCACCGCGACGATCCTCGTGATCGCTTATCGCATGCGTGAAACCATCTCCGAATCGATCGCTTCCGCATTCGCGCAAACGGTCGCGTGCGAGATCATCGTGTCCGACGATTGCTCTGGCGATGGCACCTTCGAAGCCGCACGGGCCGCGGTCGCCGGGTATTCGGGTCCGCATCGGGTGAGCGTACGCAGCACGCCTTCGAATCTT
>JANXZP010000259.1 GCA_025355485.1 Pseudomonadota bacterium | reverse complement strand
CGGTCGTCATGTCGATGCTTGCGGGAAAACCGCTAGGGTAACAAACGGGGCGAGGGGTGATGGGCCAGCCGGAACCCGGAGCCCCTCTCCCCTTGCGGGAGAGGGGTTGGGGAGAGGGGAGCCGTGCGCCGGATATGCGCGTCCTGCTTGAACGATCCGCCGCATGGCAGAATGAAGCCAATGCAGCTCACAGCGGACGCACGCACCCGGCTCCTCGCCATCGGTTGGCCCGACGATGCGGCGGCGCGCGCGACGCTCGAAGGCTTGCCGGATGGCCGGCTGGCACGGGTCAGCGCCCAGCATCGTTCCGGCTATATCGTCGCCACCGCCACCGATCATGAATTCCCGGCGCAATCGCTGGCGGCGTGGATGCGGCCGCGATTCCCGGCCGAAGACCGCGCAGTGGTCGGCGACTGGGTGCTGCTCGAACTTGGCACGGATCAGATCATCGCGCTGCTGCCGCGCCGCACCTTGCTCAAGCGCGCCGCCGCTGGCGAGGCATACAAGCAGCAACCGATCGCGGCGAACATCGACACCGTGCTGGTGGTCAGCGGACTGGACATGGACTTCAATCCGCGCCGGCTCGAACGCTATCTGCTGCTGGTGCGTACCAGCGGTGCCGAACCGGTGCTGGTGCTGACCAAGAACGATCTTCATCCGGATGCGGACGTGGATGCATTGCTCGCAGGTATCGCCGCGCAGGATGTCGCAATCCATCGCGTCAACGCGAAGGACCTGGCCAGCGTCGCGGTGTTGCATCAATACCTCGGGCCGGGACGCAGCACGGTGCTGATCGGCTCCTCCGGCGCCGGCAAATCCACGCTGACAAATACCTTGCTGGGCACGCAGAAAATCCGCACCGCCGCAGTGCGCGAACACGATTCGCGCGGTCGCCACACCACCACCCATCGCGCGCTGATCGCGCTGCCGCAGGGCGGTTGCCTGATCGATTCACCGGGCATGCGCGAGCTCAAGCTCACCGGCGAGGAAAGCCTGGAGGAAGGCGGCTTCGAGGACATCGAGGCGTTGGCCATGCAGTGCCGTTTCAGCGATTGCCGGCATGCGAGCGAACCGGGTTGCGCGATGCGCGCCGCGCTCGAATCGGGCGCGCTCGACCCCGCGCGTTACGCGAACTACCGCAAGCTCGGCGTCGAAGTCGCGACCGCAGCGCAGGGCTTGGCCGCGCAGCAGGCGCGACGCACCGAAGCGCGCGAGGCGGAGAAAGGGTACAAGAAGAAAACCAAGGACAAATACGGCAGGAAATGAACGCGAACGTGCCGCCGCTGACGTCCGAACTCGCGCACTACGCTGCGCTTGACGCACGCATGGTCGCGGCGGTGCGCGGCATCGAAGTGCTCGCGACGGTGAGCTGGCCAGCGCAGGTGCAGACCGATTTCCTCGCCGCGCGCGAACGCGGCACGCAGAATTTCCCGCAAATCACCTATCCGAAACAGCAGCACGCCGCGGTGCGCACCGAACTCGAAGCGATCGCCGCCGATACAGACCTCACGCATCCCGTCGGCGCCTACATCGCGCGCACCTGCGAAAGCTGGCATATCGCGACCTTGCTGCTCGAAGCGCTGGGCACGGCCGAGATCACCGAACATTCGATGCGGCTGTTCGGCAAGCCCGGCGACCACCTGCCCGGCGACGGACCGAGCAATATCGAGGCCGCGCAGCATTTCATCGCGATCGCCGACGAACTCGATCGCGAGCTCACCACCGGTATCGCAGCCGACACGATTTCCGCCGAGGTGCTGCGCGACGACCTGCATCGCAAGCTCGATGCGTTCTTCGTGCATCACAAGATCAGCGTCGTGCTCGATCCCTGCCTGATCGCCAAGGCCGCCGCCGGCCCTACCCGCATCCGCCTGCGTTCGACCGCCGCCTTCAGCGAGTACGACGGCCACCAGTTGCTCGAACACGAAGCCTTCGTGCATTCGCTGACCGCGCTCAACGGTCGCGAGCAACCGTGGCTGAAATCGATGGCGCGCTCGTCGCCGCGGGTGACCGCGACCCAGGAAGGGCTGGCGACGTTCGCCGAGCAGATCACCGGCGCGATCGATATCGAACGCATGAAGCGCATCAGCCTGCGCATCATCGCGATCGACATGGCGTTGTCGGGCGCGAACTTCCTCGACGTGTTCGATTTTTTCCTCGGCGCCGGGCAAAGCCCGACCGACAGCTTCACCTCGGCCCAGCGCGTGTTCCGCGGCGCGCCGCTGGGCGGCGGCAGCGCGTTCACCAAGGACACCGTGTACCTGCACGGACTGCTCAGCGTGCACACGTTCTTCCGCTGGGCGCTGCGCAATCGCCGCCTGCCGCTGTGCCGGTTGCTGTTCGCCGGCAAGATGGCGTTGCAGGACGTACTGGCGTTCGAGCCGTTGTACGAGCAGGGGTTCCTCGCGCCGCCGCTGTACGTTCCGCCGTGGGTGCAGCGCGCGAACGGCCTGGCCGGGATGCTCGCGTTCTCGCTGTTCGTCAACAAGATCCGGCTCGACCACGTCGACGTAGGGGATCTGGTGCTGGGCCTGTAGTGCATAATTCGTGGCAAGTGCCTAATCATTCATTCAAGCCGAAGCCGCTACACGGCTCGGCTTAATTCAGGTGTTGCCATTTGAGGGTACGAACCATGGGCGAATCACGTCGCCGGACAACCGTGCGGGAAACCGCCAAAGATGAGCTGACAGGAGACACAATGCGCCGACCCATCCATTTCATCTCGGGCTTGCCCAGATCGGGTTCCACCCTGCTTTCGGCACTCCTGAAGCAGAATCCGCGCTTCCATGCCGGCATGAGCGGCCCCGTCGCCGGGATGTTCAATTCGATGCTCGGCGAGATGAGCGGGCGCAACGAGTTTTCGGTGTTCATCACCGACGAACAGCGCCAGCGAGTCCTCGAAAACCTGTTCTGGAGCTATTACGGCCCGGAGTTCAAGGCCGAGGTGATCTTCGACACCAACCGCATGTGGTGCTCGAAACTGCGCGTGCTGAAGAAGATGCTGCCGCAAAGCCGCATCATCGCCACCGTGCGCCACCTGCCGTGGGTGATCGACAGCGTCGAGCGGCTGATCCGCAAGAACACGTTCCAGCCGTCCTCGATCTTCAATTTCCAGCCCGGCGGCACGGTGTATTCGCGCGCCGACCAGCTCGCCAGCGCCGAAGGCATGGTCGGCTCGGCTTTCAACGGCCTCAAGGAAGCGTTCTGCGATCCCGACGCGGGAAGCCAGATGATGCTGGTGCAGTACGAGACCCTCACGCGCGAGCCGGCAAAGGCGCTGGCGGCGATCTACAAGTTCGTCGGCGAGCCCGCGTTCAAGCACGACTTCGAGAACGTCAGCTACAGCGCGTCCGAATTCGACTTCCGCGCCGGCACGCCCGACCTGCACACGGTGAAGGCGAAGGTCGAACCGAACGAGCGCACGACGATCCTGCCGCCGGAGATCGTGCGCCGCTTCGAGAACGATGCGTTCTGGCGCGATCCGAAACTCAACCTGCGGGGCGTGCGGATCGTCTGATGCGCTACGCGGCACTCGACCATGCGATGCGGCATGCGCAGGCGTGGCTCGCGTCGCTGCACGACCGGCCGGTGCCGGCGCAGGCATCGGTCGAGGAATTGACGGCCATCTTCGGCGGGCCGTTGCCGGATGCACCATCCGATCCGGTTGATGTGATTGAGCTGCTCGCGAACGGTGCCGATCGCGGACTCGTCGCGATGGGTTCGGGGCGCTTCTTCGGATTCGTGATCGGCGGCACCCATCCGGCGGCCCTCGCGGCCGATTGGCTGGTCAGCGCGTGGGACCAGAACGCAGGCGGACGACAGGTCACGCGCGCCAACAGTGCGCTGGAGGAAACCGCTGCGACCTGGCTGCTCGATCTGCTCGGACTTCCGGTGCAGAGAGGGGTCGGTTTCGTCACCGGCTGCACGATGGCGCATTTCACCTGCCTCGCCTCCGCGCGCGGCGCGTTGCTGCGCGCGGCCGGATGGGACGATGCGCGCGATGGTTTGTGCGGCGGGCCGCGCATTCGCGTGCTGGTCGGCGCCGAGCGCCATGACACCGTCGATCTCACATTGCGTTATCTCGGACTCGGCGCGCCCGAAATCGTCGCCGCCGATGCGCAGGGACGGATCGATCCCGTAGCGCTCGAAGCGGCGCTTGCAGCGGGTGCGAATTCTCCGACCATCGTCTGCCTGCAGGCCGGCAATGTGCATTCGGGCGCGTTCGATGATTTCAACACGACGATCGCGATCGCGCATCGCCACCGCGCATGGGTGCATGTG
>JANXZP010000248.1 GCA_025355485.1 Pseudomonadota bacterium | reverse complement strand
CCGGCGGCTGCGGCACGCTGGAGGAATTGTTCGAGGCGATCACGCTCAAGCGGCTCGGCATCTACCACAAGCCCATTGTGCTGTTGAACACGCGCGGTTACTGGACACCGTGGGCCGAGTTCATGCAGCGGCAGGTGATCGAGGAACTCTTCATGAATCCGGGCCACGGCGGCATGTGGAGCGTGGTGGACAGCGTGGCGGATGTGCTGCCGACCATCGCCAATGCGCCGGAGTGGAACGAATCCGCGCGCGACTATGCGGTGGTGCGCCCACACTAGACGGCGAGTTTCGCGGGTTCAATGCGAGCGTCGACTCTAAGGTCTGGCATTCAGCCCCTGATGAGCCAAATGCCCAGATAGACCACACCGATCGTCGCCGGCGGCAAGACAAGCAGCGTATAGAAATTCTCCCATTGTATCGCCCGATAGCCGTCTGGCTTTTCGCAAGCTTGCCACGGCGAACCGCGCAGGTTGATTCGCTTGTACCAGTTCCGCCTCTGATTTCGCGTGTACAACTCGACCTGATTGGAACGCGTGCGCCGCATGATCTCGCCGAAAACTGCTTTCTGGGCACCGGAGCTTTCGTCTATTTCCCTTAAGTAATTGCCGTCTTGGTCGAACAAATAAGCGGACACAAGTCCATTCTGGTTCTGCACCGCGACGATTCGTCCGATCTTGTGCAGGTCGTATATACGCGTTCCCACCAGCGAGTGGATGCGAAGGATTCGATCGTCGAACTCGATCCAATAGTTGCTTGCCACGACTTGGAGAAACGAAAAGATCACGACCCCGGGAAATCCGACCACCTCTGCGTAGTCACGCCAAACAGCATATGTGAAGGCCTCTGGACGCATCGCTGCGCCGAACACCATAGGCACGAACATTCCGGGAATCATCAACAACGGGAAGTGCTTCTACCCGCACCGCAAGACCAGTTTGCTTGGCGAGTCGGGGGCCCGATCGGCTATTTCTCCGAATGTACGCGCCCCGCTGGGCGGCTCGTGAGATTCGGGGAACTCGGTAGAGTTGGCGCGAAGCTTGCGCGCGAGACGAAACAACAAGAACCAAGATCCCACCAGCCAACACGCGATCAGCACGAAGATGATGATCGTTGATGCATGAGGCATCGCCATCAATCCTCGTCGCGATGCGCGTCGTATGTCGGCTCGATATTCATGCGCGGGTCTTCGTCAGAGTAGATCATACGCACCGGTTCGGCCGGCGGCATCGCCTTGCCGCGTGCGGGCGGCAGGCCGACGCTTGCGGCTTCGGCTTCGAGCAGCAGCGTGCCGCGACGGCCTTCCGGCAGGTCGCGCCAATGGCATTCGAGGATCGCGCCTTCGAGCGCATACAGCAGGTTCAGCCCGGGGCGGAATCCCGCGCGCTTGATCTTGATGAAGGCGCCGATCGCACCGGTGGCGACGAGTTGCTCGCGCGAACGGATGCCGACCTGGCGCAACCACGCCGACGATTTGGGCCCGATGTTGATCAGTTTTTCGGATGCGGTCACGCGCTCGCCTCCAGCCATATTTTCGCGATCTCTTCCATGCCGCGTTGATCTTCTGTATCGAAACGATCGCGTTCCGGGCTGTCGAGATCGAAGACCCCGACCAATTCATCGCCGCGAAAAAGAGGAACGACCAGTTCCGAACGCGACGCGCCATCGCAGGGAATGTGCCCGGGGAACGCATCGACATCGGCGATGCGCTGCGTCTGTCGCGTCGTCGCAGCCGTGCCGCAGACGCCACGACCGAGCGCGATGCGCACGCAGGCCGGCTTGCCCTGGAATGGCCCGACCACGAGTTCGTTGCCGTCGTAGAAATAGAAGCCAACCCAATTCAGCGACGGCAGTGCGTGATAGACCAGCGCCGACAGGTTCGCCGCGTTCGCGATGCGATCGCTCTCGCCCGACAGCAAGCCGCGCGCCTGCTGGGCAAGCTCGGCGTACTGCTCGGTTTTGGTTCCCTCAAGCTCGCTGACTTCGTGCATGGCGCATTCTAGCAGCGCGGCTCATCCAGCATCGGGCGATACGGTTGTGACCTTCGGGCTTGCCTCGTGCTGCTAAGCTTTCGGGATGAACGAGACGGTGAAGCTGCGCCCGGACGGCTTCCGCGAACGCGGAGGCGACGTCACCCGTATCGAGGCGTTCGTCGATGCTGCTTTTGCGTTCTCGTTGACGATGCTGGTGATTTCGGTCGGCATGATTCCAGACAGCATCCCCAAGTTGCTCGAAGCGTTCAGGGGCACGCCGGCGTTCGCGGCTTGCTTCGCCCAGATCGCGCTGTTCTGGTACGAACACATGACCTGGAGCCGGCGCTATGGACTCGACGACCGCGGCAGCATCGTGCTGAGCCTGGTCCTCGTGTTCCTGGTGATGGTCTACATCTATCCGCTCAAGTACATGTTCGGGAGCTTCTTCGGCTGGATTACCGGCGGATGGCTGACCAGTGGCGTCAACGTGCACTCGATGGGCGACCTGCGCACGATGTTCGTCATCTATGGCGTGGTGTTCGGGACCATGTCGATCGTGCTGGGCATGCTGTACCTGCAGGCATGGCGTCAGCGCGATACGTTGAACCTGTCGCTCGACGAACGCGTCGCGACGTTCCAGAGCGTCGCAACCGGATGGGTGACGGCGGGGGTGGCCACGGTTTCGATCATCGTCGCGTGCATGCTTCCGGATTGGAGTCCACCTTGGATGCAGGGCGCTCCTGGCATGGTGTATGCGCTGATGTTCCTCAATGGCCCCGTGCCGGCATGGTTCGGACGCCGCATGCGCAGCCGGCTGCTCGCCGGGGGAAGCGCATGACTCACGGCATCTACATCACCGGCACCGATACCGGCATCGGCAAGACCACGGTGAGTTGCGCGCTGCTGCATGCGCTGCGCGCGCGCGGGCTGCGCGCGGTTGGCATGAAACCGGTCGCGAGCGGTTGCGAGCGCACGCCGGATGGCTGGCGCAACGACGATGCGATGCGGTTGCTCGCCGCGAGCGTTCCGCAGCCGGACTACGCGCTGGTCAATCCGTACGCCTTGCCCGCCGCGACAGCGCCGGAACTTGCAGCGGCCGATGTCCACGTCACCGTCGCGCTCGATCCGTTACGGGTGGCATACGACGCGTTGGCCGCGCAGTGCGATGCCGTCGTCGTGGAAGGCGTCGGCGGTTGGGACGCGCCCTTGTCGGCGCGGCTCGATCAGTCCGAACTCGTGCGTGCATTCAAGATTCCGGTGCTGCTGGTGGTCGGGCTGCGGCTGGGCTGCATCAGCCATGCGCGACTGAGCGCGCGCGCGATCCGCGCCGATGGATTGCACCTGCTCGGCTGGATAGCCAACGCGGTGGATGCCGGCTTCGAGCGCAGCGAGGAAACCGTCGCGATCCTCGATCGCGTGATGGGCATCGGTGCGCCGCGGCTCGGCCTGCTGCCGCATCGCACCGATGCGATGGATGCAACACTGAATCCCGCCGTGGCCGCCGCCGCGGCGCGCGTGTCTGACTTTCGGCATATGTGATGGCGGGTCGATAAGCTAGACTTGGCGGTACAGCAATCGGATCGTCATGTAACCGGCGCCAGGGCGTCGAAGCAGGGCATACCGCCACATCGAGGATCGCCGCATGCGTCGTATCGCAACCATCCTGTTGCCGGGCTTGCTCGTTCTTGGCGTTCTTGGCGTACTTAGCGCATGCGGTCCGAGCGCCGGTCCGGGCGGCCTTGGTGGTGGCCACAGTGGTCCGCCGGGCGGCATGCCGCCGTTGCCGGTCGAAGCTGTCACCCTGAAACTACAGCCGCTGGCCGCGGGCCTGCAGACCGTCGGCAGCCTGCGCGCGGACGAATCGGTCGTGGTGCGACCCGAGATCGCCGGGCGCATCAGCAAGATCCATTTCACCGAAGGCGGCCATGTCGCCGCGGGCGAGCCGCTGTTCACCCTCGATGGCAGCCTCGGCCAGGCGAGCCTCAACGAAGCAGCGGCCAATCTCGAGAACAGCCGCCGCGCCGCCGAGCGCGCGCAGCAACTGGTCGCGCAGAAGCTGATCGCGCAGTCCGACTACGACAAGGCGCGCGCGCAATTCGGAGTCGACCAGGCGCGCGTCGCTTCGGCCCGCGCGATGCTCTCGAAGATGACTTTGAGCGCACCGTTCCCGGGCCAGGTCGGTTTGCGCGAAGTCAGCGTAGGCGATTTCGTCAACGTCGGCCAGGACCTCGTCAAACTCGTGCGGCTGGATCCGATCGAGGTCGACTTCAGCGTGCCTGAAAACGCGCTGACACAGATCCGCAACGGACAGAAGATCAACGTCGGCGTCGATGCGTATCCGAACGACGTATTCAGCGGGACGGTGGTCGCGATCGATCCGGCCATCGATGCGACCACCCGCAGCGCGAAGCTGCGCGCGCAGATCGCCAATCCCGACGGGCGCCTGCGCCCCGGCCAGTTCGCTAAACTGCAACTCGACACCGGTACCGGCAACGTCGATGCGCTGATGGTGCCGGAACAGGCGCTGATGCAGGACGGCGACGTGCGCTTCGTTTACACGATCGTCGCGGGCAAGGCCAAGCGCGCCGAGGTCAAGACCGGCGTGCGCGTGCCGGGACTGGTGCAGGTGGTGACGGGTCTCAACGCCGGCGACGTGGTGATTACCGCAGGCCAGACCAAGCCGATCATGCACGAGGGCCTCGACGTGAAGCCGCTGCCGCCGGAAGGCTCTGCGCCACCCAGCGGCCCGCCTGCGCAACCATCCGGAACCGCGGCGAAGCAGGGCTGATCCGCCATGGTCCTGTCCGATCTGTCGATCCGTCGCCCGGTGCTGGCGACCGTGATGAACCTGGTGGTGCTGCTGCTCGGCATCATCGCGTTCCAGCGCCTCGCGGTGCGCCTGGTCCCGAACGTCGACGTGCCGGTGGTGACGGTCAACACGAACTATCCCGGCGCGAGCGCACAGGTAATCGAATCGCAGGTGACCCAGCCGATCGAGGACGCGTTGTCCGGCGTCGAAGGCATCGAGTACATGCAGTCGGTGTCGCGCGAGCAATCGAGCCAGGTCACGATCCGCTTCCGGCTCAACCGCGATCCCGACGGCGCGGCGTCCGACGTGCGCGATCGCGTTGCGCAGGCGCGCCAGTTCCTGCCGGTGGAAGTGCGCGAGCCGATCATCCAGAAACAGGAAGCCGACCAGCAGCCGATCATCTATCTCGCGTTCTCGTCAGACCGGCATTCGCAGGTTGAGATCGCCGACTACGCCACGCGCCTGGTGAAGGATCGCGTGCAGACGATTCCCGGTGTCGCCCAGGCGCAGGTGTATTCGAGCACGTACGCAATGCGCGTGTGGCTGCAGCCGCAACGACTGGCCGGATTCGGCCTCACGCCCGCCGACGTCGAGGACGCGCTGCGCAAGCAGAACATCGAGATTCCCGCCGGCCGCGTCGAGAGCAGCGCGCGCGAGTTCTCGGTGCTGTCCGAAACCGACCTCAAGACGCCGGAAGAATTCGGCAACATCATCCTGTGGGACACCAACGGCACGCGGATCCGACTGCGCGATGTCGCGCGGGTCGAACTCGGACAGCAGGAAGACCGTTTCCGCGCGCGCTTCAACGGCAAGAACGCGGTGCCGCTGGGCATCGTCAAGCAGGCGGTCGCCAATCCACTCGACATCTCCGCGGCGTTGCAGAAGATGCTGCCGGAGATCACCCGCACCCTGCCGCAGGGCATGAAGGTCGAGATCGCGTACGATTCCACGATCTTCATCAAGAAGTCGATCGACGAGGTGTACAAGACCGTCAGCGAAGCGATCTTGCTGGTCATCCTCGTGATCTTCCTGTTCCTGCGCAGCTGGCGCGCGACGCTGATCCCGCTGGTGACGATCCCGCTGTCACTGGTCGGCGCGTTCGCGCTGATGTACCTGTTCGGCTTCACGATCAATACGCTGACCTTGCTCGCGATGGTGCTCGCGATCGGCCTGGTCGTCGACGACGCGATCGTGATGCTGGAGAACATCTACCGGCATATCGAGGGCGGCATGCCGCCGTTCGAGGCCGCGCTCAAGGGCAGCAAGGAAATCGGCTTCGCGATCGTCGCGATGACGCTCACGCTCGCCGCGGTGTACGTGCCGCTCGCGTTCTCGACAGGACGTACCGGCAAGCTGTTTGTCGAATTCGCATTGACGCTTTCCGGCGCGGTGCTGGTGTCGGGTTTCACCGCGCTCACGCTGTCGCCGATGATGTCCTCGCGCTTGTTGCGCCACGACACGAAGCACGGCCGTTTCTACGAAGCCGGCGAAAAGGCGCTGCACTGGATCGATCGCACCTATCGTCGCGTGCTGGGCGGCGCATTGCGCGGACGCTGGCTCGTGGTCTGCATGGGCCTCGTGGTTTACGCGGCTGCGTTCTTCATGTTTCAGCTCTTGCCGAGCGAAACCGCGCCGGCCGAAGACCAGGGTTTCATCATCGGCATCGGCATCGCGCCGCAGGGCTCGACGGTCGAGTACACCGACAAGTACGCGCGGCAGATGGAAGGCATGCTGCTGGCGCTGCCCGACCAGCAGCGCGTGTTCCAGATCGTCGGTTTTCCGGACGTGACCCAGACCGTCGGTTTCACCATGCTCACCGACTGGAGCAAGCGCAAGCAATCAGCGCAGGAGATATCCGCTGGATTGGGCCAGCAGATGTTCTTCGGCATCCCCGGCGTGATGGCCTTCACGCTCACCCCGCCGCCGCTGGGCGGCAGCGATTTCCTCGGCCAGGACGTGAGCTTCGTCGTGCAGAGCACGGGCACCTGGGACGAGCTCAGCAACACGGTCGCCAAACTCAAGTCGAAGATGCAGGAAAACCCGCGCCTGACCAATCCCGACAGCGACCTCAAGCTCGACAAGCCGCAGCTCAAGATCGATGTCGATCGCGACAAGGTCGCCGCGGTCGGCAGCAGCGTGGATGTCGTGGGCCATACACTGGAAACACTGCTCGGCGGTCGCAATGTCACCCGCTTCAAGAAGGGCGTCCAGCAGTACGACGTGATCGTGCAGGTCGAGGACGCCGCGCGGCGCACGCCGGGCGACCTCAGCAACATCTTCGTGCGCGGCCGCAACGAGCAGATGGTGCAGCTGTCGAACCTGGTGAAGGTGCACGAGACCGTCGCGGCGAAGGAGCTGAACCACTTCAACAAGCTGCGCGCGGCCACGATCTCGGCCGGACTGGCTCCCGGCTATTCGCAGGGTGAGGCGCTGAAGTGGATGGAAGATGCGCTGCGGCAGGTCGCGCCCGAAGCGCAGTACGACCTGTCCGGACGCAGCCGCGAGTTCCGCGAATCCTCGAGCGACTTCGCAATGATCTTCGCGCTCGCGATCGTCTTCATCTTCCTGGTACTGGCAGCGCAGTTCGAGAGCTGGGTGGACCCGCTGGTGATCCTGCTGGCGGTGCCATTGGCGGCATTCGGCGCGTTCCTCGCGCTCAAGCTCAGCGGCCATGGCAGCTGGAACATCTATTCGCAGATCGGCATCGTCACCCTGGTAGGACTGATCGCCAAGCACGGCATCCTGATCGTGGAGTTCAGCAACCAGTTGCAGGAACAGGGTCAATCGAAATTCGATGCGGTGGTGCACTCCGCCGCATTACGCCTGCGCCCGATCCTGATGACCACCGGCGCGATGGTGTTCGGCGCACTGCCGCTCGCGGTTGCCGTTGGCGCGGGCGCAGAGGCGCGCAACCAGATCGGACTGGTGGTCGTCGGCGGCATGGCGATCGGCACCTTCTTC
>JANXZP010000221.1 GCA_025355485.1 Pseudomonadota bacterium | reverse complement strand
CGACGGCGGAAATACTCCATCTGGAACGCGCTCATGTACGATTCTTTGCTGCTGGGACGATAGCCCTTGGGCAGCACGACATTGGTCGGCACGGCCTGGATCGGGATGACCTTCTCCGGCAGGTTGTTGCGCACTACCGCCTTCGCGCGCGCACCTTGCGGGCGCACCGCAGGCGGCGGCGGAGCCGGGGCTGGCTTGGCTGGAGCGAGATCCTGCTTGGCTTGCTTGCCCTTCCTGGCGGGAGCCACGACGGGCGCTGGCGCGGCAGCGGGTTTGATCGAGCCGGTCTTGACCGGCGCCGGCTTGGCGGCGGGCTTCTTCGCTACGACGGGCGCGACATGGCCCTTGGTCTTGCTCGGCGCCGCGCTGGCCTGCGGCTTGGACGGCTGCTTCCTGGCGGCGCTCTGCTTGACGACAGCCGGTTTCGCTGCGGGTTTCTTCGCTGCGGGTTTCGACGGCTTCTTCGCTGCAGCTTTCTTCGCGACCGGCTTGGCCGCGGGCTTCTTCGCGACCGGTTTTTTCGTCGCGACTTTCTTCGCAACGGGCTTCTTGGCCGCGGGCTTGGCCGCCTTTTTCGCCGTTTTCTTCACGGGCCTGGCGGCAGGCTTGGCTTTCGCGGCTGGCTTGCTGGCCTTCCTGGCGGCTGCTTTTGCAGGGGTCTTGGCGGTTTTCTTGACGGGTTTCTTGGCAGCCACGTTGGGCGATTCCTGATGTTGTGTCGTTCGCGGTTGGAGCAGGAGGGTACGGTAAAGCAGCGGAGTGTTATAGCCTAGTCGGATGGCAGCGGCAACCTCGCCCACGCCAGGCCGCGCGGAGCTGTCGGTGAACCCGTTCAAATCGCTCGTCTTGCTGCTACTGCGCGGCTACAAGCGCTTCCTCAGCCCCCTGCTGGGCACGCATTGCCGTTTCCACCCCAGTTGCTCAAGCTACGCGATGCAGGCGGTGGAACGCTTCGGCGTGCTGCACGGTGGCTGGCTGGCGGCCAAACGCATTGCGCGCTGCCACCCCTTGCACCCGGGCGGAGTCGATCCAGTGCCCGAGCGTACGCCTCCGACCAGCAGCCACCCTTCCCACGACTAGGCCAGGCACGCCATGCGCGAGTTTCCCAACCGAACCTGCACGACCGACACCCCATGACCGACACCCTGATCGTCAACGCGCAACTGGTCAACGAAGGTCGCCAGTTCGCCGCCGACCTGCGCATCCATGCGGGCCGCATCGAGGCCATCGCGCCATCGCTCACCGCGCGCGCGAACGAGACCGTGATCGACGCCGCAGGGCAATGGCTGCTGCCGGGCGTGATCGACGCACAGGTGCATTTCCGCGAACCCGGGATGGAATACAAGGGCGGCTTCGACACCGAACCCGCGGCGGCGGTCGCGGGCGGCGTCACCAGCTTCCTCGACATGCCGAACACCAGGCCGCCGACGCTCGACAACGCGGCGCTGGAAGACAAATACCGACTCGCTGCCGGCCGTTCGCGCGCGAACTACGGTTTTTACCACGGCGCAAGCAACGACAACCTCGACGCGATTCGCCGCATCGATCCGAAGACCACGCCCGGCCTCAAGATTTTCATGGGCGCATCGACCGGCAACATGCTGGTGGACGATCCGAAAGTGCTCGAAGCGATGTTCGCCGAATGCCCGACGCCGATCATTACCCACTGCGAAGACACGCCGATGATCGAGGCGGCGATGGTCGAGGCGCGCAACATCTATGGTGACGACATTCCCATCGACCTGCATGGCGAGATCCGTTCGCGCTTCGCGTGCATCAAATCGACCGAACTGGCGATCTCGCTCGCGCGCCGCTGCGGCACGTCGCTGCATGTGCTGCACATCACCACCGCCGAGGAATTGCAACTGTTCGAACCGGGTCCGTTGGTTGATGCGAACGGAAAGATGAAGCGCATCACCGCCGAGACCTGCATCCACTTCCTGCATTTCGCGCGCCCCGATTACGCGCGGCTCGGCAACCTGATCAAGTGCAATCCGGCGATCAAGGAAGCCAGCGACCGCGCGGCGATCATCCGTGCGGTGGCCGAAGATCGCGTCGACGTGCTCGCGACCGACCATGCGCCGCACACCTGGGAAGAGAAGCAGCAGCCTTACATGAGCGCGCCGTCGGGCCTACCGCTGGTGCAGGATTTCCTGTTGTGCGCGTTGCAGAAAGTGCGCGACGGGCATTTCAGCCTGCCGCATCTCGTACAGAAAATCTGCCACGCGCCAGCGCAGCGTTTCGATATCGCCGAACGCGGCTTCCTGCGCGAAGGTTATGCGGCCGACCTCGTATTGGTCGATCCCGACGGCGGCACCGACATCACGCGCGAACGCATCCTCGCGAAGTGCGGATGGTCGCCGTTCCTCGGCGAGCGTTTCGATGCGCTGGTTGCGGCGACGTTCGTCAATGGCGAGTTCGCGTGGGATGGAACGAACCTGATCGGCGCCCCGCTCGGCCAGCGGCTGCGCTTCGCGCGCTAAAGAACGGGTCGGACATGCGCACCACAGTCATCGCTCTGCTCCTGCTCGCCTGCGGCGCCTGCGCAACCGCACAACCCGCCGCGCCCTCGTCGCCTGCATCTGCTGCTTCGATGGAACCTGCGTCGCCGCCACTGGTAGCGATCCGTTCCGCTTCCGCGGTCGGCTTCCCGCCCAGCGTTTCGCAGGGATCGCTGCTGTTTGGTTTCGCACCTCCCGGCAGCACGCTGAACTACGCCGGACACAACGTGCGCATCGCCAGTGACGGGCACTTCGTGGTCGGTGTCGCGCGCGAGCAAACCGGCAACGTGGCGCTCAAGCTGGTCAAGCCCGACGGCAGCGACAGCACGCTGACGATTCCGATCGTGCCGCGCAGCTTTCCGGTCGAGCGCGTCGAGGGCGTACCCGAGAAAACCGTCAACCCGCCGCCCGACATCGCCGCGCGGATCGAGCGCGAGCAGGCCGAAGTCGAAGCCGTGCGCATACGCGACGACGATCGCACTGATTTCGAGCAGAGACTCATCTGGCCGGTGAAAGGCCGCATCAGCGGCGTGTTCGGCAGCCAGCGCATCTACAACGGCACGCCGAAGTCTCCACATTCGGGCGTCGATATCGCTGCTGCGCAGGGCACGCCGATCCACGCGCCGGCCGGCGGCATCGTCACCTTCGCCAATCCCGACCTGTATCTCACTGGAGGCACCGTGCTGATCGACCACGGCCACGGCGTGAGTTCGAATTTCCTGCACATGAGCCGGATCGACGTGAAAGTCGGCGAGCGCGTTGAGCAGGGCAACGTGATCGGCCTGGTCGGCGCAACCGGCCGCGCGACCGGCCCGCACATGCACTGGGGCATGAACTGGTTCAACGTGCGCGTCGATCCGCAATTGTTGATGACGCCCGCTGGCGCCCAGCCGGCTACCGAAGCGAAATAGTCACTGCTTTGGTGGAGGGGGCGAACGCAACAACCCGATCACCATCCAGATCACCGCAGCGGCGCCGAGCACCAGCACGCCCCACAGCAACCACGTGCGGCGCTGGGTCGCATCCCAGCCGTTCAGCGCGGCTTCGCCAGCGGACGCGCGCATTTCGCCGTGGCCGACCGTCGGCGGTCGCCACTGATCGCCATAGCGCGCACGCAACGGCACGATCAGCGCATCGATTGCGAACGCGCTGCGTTGCGCGCGCTTACTGCCCGCGACGATCGTGTACGGCGCGCGTCCATGGGTCAGCAGCACCCAGCTTTCGGGTTGGTAACCGAAACGCAGCCGTGGCGTCTTCGCGAGATTCGAATCCGGTTCGATGCGCCATTCGCGCA
>JANXZP010000220.1 GCA_025355485.1 Pseudomonadota bacterium | reverse complement strand
TCTCCGATCTCGACGAGATCCTGCCGGGCCTGCTCGAAGGCCGTTCGCGCGTTTACTACCACTTCGGCCGCGACACCGACTTCGACCTCAAGCTGATCGGCTGGGTCAACCGCGTGCGCGCGCAGGTCAAGCAGGGCGCGCAGCCACCGCACGAGTTCCTCGAACTCGGCCACTACCTGCACGAATTACGCCTGTACAAGAGCCGCGATGAATTGCGCCTGATGCGCCGCGCCGCACAGATCGCCGCCGGAGCGCACGTCAAGGCGATGCGCGCCGCGCGTCCGGGCATGCACGAATACGAAGTCGAAGCGACGATCCTGCACCACTTCCGCAGCAACGATGCGGTTCCGGCTTACGAATCGATTGTCGGCGCGGGCGCAAACGCCTGCGTGCTGCACTACATCGCCAACCGCGCGCAGATCGGCAACAACGACCTGCTGCTGATCGACGCCGGCGCGGAGTACCGCAACTACGCGTCCGACATCACCCGCACATTCCCGGTCAACGGCCGCTATTCGAAGGAGCAGCGCGCGATCTACCAGCTGGTCCTCGATGCGCAACGCGCCGCGCTCGCGCTTGCCAAGCCGGGCAGCACCTGGATCGCCGGCCACGACGCGGCGGTCGCGACCCTGACCGAAGGCCTGCTGAAACTCGGCCTGCTCAAGGGCGCGCTGCAGAAGAACATCGAGAGCGGCGAGTACAAGCGCTTCTACATGCACAAGACCGGACACTGGATCGGCCTGGACGTGCACGACGTCGGCGAGTACCGCATCGACGGCCACTTCCGCGAACTCGAGCCTGGCATGGCGTTCACCGTCGAACCAGGTCTGTACATCGCGCCCGGCAGCAAGGGCGTCGCCTCGAGATGGCAGGGTATCGGTGTGCGCATTGAGGACGATGTCGTCATCACGAAATCCGGCCACGATGTGCTGACCGACGGGGTGCCAAAGGAAGTCGACGCGATCGAGGCGCTGCTCGCCGAACGTTGAGTTCCATCGCGCGCCGCGCACCACAGGAATCGCCATGACCACGACGCAACCGTTGACCCGCGCCGAGACCAGCGGCTACACCGAAACCTCGCGCCACGCCGACGTGATGGCCTTCATTGCCGCGCTCGCAGCGCGCAACGATCCGCGCCTGCACGTCGCCGATTTCGGTGCCACGCCGGAAGGCCGCACGCTGCCGTTACTTGTGCTCTCGCAGCACGGCCATTTCACTCCCGAAGCCGCGCGTGCCGCGAAATTGCCGATCGTGCTGATCATCTGCGGCATCCATGCCGGTGAAGTCGAGGGCAAGGAAGGCGGATTGATGCTGGTGCGCGACATCCTCGATGGAATGCACGGGGATATATTGACGCGTGTGACTTTGGTCGTTGCGCCGTTGTTCAACGCCGATGGCAACGACCGCATCGATCCGCAGAACCGCAAGCTCGACATCGCGCATCTCACCGGCCAACTCGGCCCGAGCAGCGGCGTCGGTACGCGCGTCAACGCGGCCGGCGTCAATCTCAACCGCGACTACATGCGCCAGGATGCGAGCGAGATGCGGCTGCTGCAATCGCGCGTCTGCCAACCGTGGAATCCGCATCTGACGATCGACTGCCACGCCACCAATGGCTCGATCCACCGTTTCGCGATGACCTACGATATTCCGCACACCATCGAAAGCGGCCGTCGCGAACCGATCGACTACATGCGCCAAAAGATGATGCCGGCGGTGAGCGATGCGGTGAAACGCTTTGATGGCTTCGACAGTTTCTGGTACGGGAACTTCATGCACGACGAAGGCGGGCAGGGCGCCGGCTGGCTCACCTACACCCACCATCCGCGGTTCGGCGGCAACTATCGCGGCCTCGCGAATCGCCTCGACCTGCTGCTGGAGGCGTATTCGTACATCAGCTACGAAGAGCGCGTGCGGGTGACCTACGGATTCCTGCGCGAGTCGCTCGCGTATGCCGCCGCGCATGGCGACGAAATCATTGCGCTGCTCGATGCGTGCGAGATGCCACCGGACCAGATCGCGGTGCGCTATCGACTCGAAACATTCCCGGAGGTCGAAGTCGAAATCCTTACGCGCGAACCCTATGCGCTGGACGGCGCGCCGGTCAGTTCGTTCGTGCCGCACTACGGCAACTTCGTCGGCGAGCATGTCGTGCACCGGCCATGGGCGTATGCAGTACCCGAGTCCGTTGCTGCCCATCTGGAGTTGCATGGACTGCGCGTCGAGCGACCCGCACAGTCTCCGATACTCGATGCAGAGATCGCGACCGTGAAAGGGTTGGTGTCATCGGCCGGTCGCGAGATCCTCGAAGCGAATGCTTCGTCGTATCTGGATGCGGACTACCAGCGCACGCAACGCGCGCTGCCGGATGGTTGGGCGCTGGTCCACACCGAACAATCGCGCGGTGCAATTGCGGTGTATCTGTGCGAGGCGGGTAGCGATGATGGATTGCTCGCGTGCGGGTGGATCGAGGAGCCTGCTACCGGAAGCGAGTTTCCGGCATGGCGGGTGCATGGGGTTGTGTAGTGGTAAATCTTGGAAGCAGAAATCTCTGGGAGGCTGTCGATGACATCGCGTATTTATCTGACGTGGATAGCAGTGATGGGCATTGCATCGCTATCACCTCATAACACATCTGCTCATGATGGTTCGACCGCCGGACAATTAATTCCAGAAGACGACTCTTCGAGGACTGCTCGCACAATCAAATTTAGTACTGGGCAGGTAACTGTGGGAAGAGACGAGGGCGGAGAGCGTGTCGAAATCACAGGCTTGAACGGGGAACGGGAAGCAGTGTCGTGGTGCTCATACGGAGCATACGATCAGTTCCGCATTCTATTCGAGAATTTGAAAGCAGCAGCGTACTCCGGGGATAAGCGGCGGATGGCCGAGCTCGTCAGCTATCCGCTCCGAGTAAATCTTTCTGGTCGGCAATCGCGTGGTGTACACCGGCTAAATATCAGAAGCAAAGCAGATCTTCTGCGGAAATATCCTCGCGTTTTTACGACCGCTGTGTTGAAAAAGATCGAGGCGGCTGAGCCGGTCGCCGTTTTCTGCAAGGGGGATGAGGCGATGTTGGGTGACGGCGTTGTTTGGGCGAGCAGCGCGACGAGACAAGTCGCAGTCTTTGGGGTGAACCAATAGATAGACGTATCTGAAAACGCAGCGTGCGAAAGCTGCGATTGCTTCCCTCAATCACACCGCCGCCGCAAAC